>JAJTBH010000355.1 GCA_021287005.1 Anaerolineae bacterium | reverse complement strand
CCCGGTTATCGTTTTGAAGATGAATTTGTCCCCACATTAAAACATGATACCCCGGGTGTTTTATCTATGGCAAATGCCGGCCCCGGTACAAATGGAAGTCAATTTTTTATTACCTACGCACCTTTGCCGCATCTTGATAATAAACACACGGTTTTCGGCAAGGTCGTCAGCGGCATGGAAGCCGTCGACGCGATTAAGGAACACGATCCTCGCGATTTGAGGCAGCAACCGACTAAAATTATTTCAATAGAAATCACCGAAGAGTAAATAAAAACAAAAAAAATTCCCGAAAATCGGGAATTTTTTTTGTTTTTATTCTTTTAATTTTACCGAGATAATAGTGTTGCCGTCTTTCTTTTTTGATTCTCGATAATCAAATACATCCGGAAAAGCATGGATTAAACTGGATAGTTGTCTGAAACCATAAGTTCGAGAATCGAAACTGGGGTCCAACTGGCGAAGATGGTTTCCCAAAGCACCCAGGGACGCCCAGCCATTTTCCTGAACGGCAACTTCGAAGGCGTTTCTCAACAAGGCAACCAGCTCAGGAGATGCAATCCGATTTCCCTCTGGTGTTTTATGGCTGACGGATGGGCGTTGTTTGCTGACTTCGGATAACAAGTTTTCAGTGAAAACAAAAACTTCACAGGCATTTACAAAAGCACGCGGCGTGCTTTTTTTGCCAATGCCCATTACAAATATACCTTTTTCGCGTAAACGCGTGGCAAGGCGTGTGTAATCACTATCACTGGAGACCAAACAGAAGCCGTCAACGATACGCTCATATAATATATCCATTGCGTCAATAATCATGGCGCTGTCCGTGGCATTTTTGCCGGTTGTATAACGAAATTGTTGAATTGGCTGAATGGCATAGGTTTGCAGGGTTTCTTTCCAACCATTCATATTAGAGGTTGTCCAGTCGCCATAAATCCTTCGAATGGTTACCTGCCCGTATTTTCCGGTTTCGGTCAAAATATTTTTAATGAGAGATGCCTGTGCGTTATCTCCATCGATTAACATTGCAATACTGCGATCTTTTTCTTCACCAGATAATGTTTGCATAAAATATCGTTCCGTTTCTATGAATATACAAATTATAGCAGATAATAAAGGTTCATTTTGGAAATTTCAACGTGATCCCCAAAAAATGGAAGTATAATCGATGCAATCTATAATGAGGAATCAACAATGATGAAATACGTTCAATTATGGAAAATTAATAAAAATAATGAAATCGACCCGATTACAAAAATTCAGGGCGAAACTTTTTCAACGCTGGATGAAATAACAAAAAAATTACCGGATGGGGCTTATACAACATTACGGACTTACCAACACGATTATGCGTTAAACATAACGGACCATTTTAATCGATTGGATGAAACCTGCAAACTGGCAGGTTATGATCTGAAAATTAAAAAGGAGATTCTACGCAATAACCTGAAGAAAATATTACAACAAACCAAAAATATCAGTGATTTGCGCCTGAGGATATCGATTGACCTGACTGAAAGTATTGGCGATATTTATATCAGCGACGAAGAATTATCGGTGCCACCGTCCGAGGCTTATTTACAGGGCGTGGATGTCATTACAAAAAAAATGCACCGGGATAATCCCAAAGCGAAGATGACGGGTTTTTTGAAGTCTACCTCCGATCTGAGACAGGAAATGCCACAGGACATCAACGAAATATTGATGCTCACCGCTGATGATAAACTACTTGAAGGCTTAAGCAGCAATTTTTTCGTTATCAAAGATAAAAATATTTATACCGAAGAAAATGACGTGTTGTCAGGAATTACTCGTTCTACGGTTTTTGAAATCGCTGATTTATTGGGAATACCGGTTATAAAAGAGGGAATTTATCTGAAGGATTTGCCTGAGGTTGATGAAGCCTTTATCACATCAGCCAGTCGTCTGGTTTTACCTATTCGAACGATTGATAAATTACCAATCGGGGAACAAACCCCCGGATTAATCACGCAAAAACTGATGACTGCATTTCAGGAAAAAATAAAAAAATCAATAAAAAAGATTTAAGAATCTTTTATCTTTCGACGTAATCTAGCCAGGCGTTTTTCGTTTTCATCGTTAGAAAGACGCACAGACCATATTCCATTTTTATTGGCTTGATTTGTTGTATATAATCCGGCTTTTTCGGCCCAATCGATCGCTAGTGGAATATCTATGACGATATGTTCATAATATTTGGCCAGTTCAATTGCAGCATCGATTGATTTTTCGCCTGCTGCTTTTTTCCAAAGTGAAACGGCCTGGTCCCAGTCTTTTTGTTGTTTATAAATATGAGCAAAGCGCAACGCCGTTTGAATAAATATTTCTACTGGCAGACCTTGAGAAATGGCAGCCTGATAAAATTCGATGGCATGGGATAATTTGTTCTGGCTTTCATATATTCGCGCAATTGATGCCAGATCGATATTATCCAGGTTGTGTGATAATGGATTTAAGAGGATTTTATTGGTGTAATTAAATAATAGGGCGAGTGAAATTATATCGATCGCATTGTGATAAAAAACACGGGATAATGGTCTGGCATCGCCCGTACTTAAATAATCAAAATACATATCCGGAATCATCCATCCGGGCACTTCTTCTTCCGTTCGATAGATATCCAGAATATTTCTTTCCATATCGCCCAGCGTTCGACTGGGAAGGCGGCTTTTCCATATTTTTCTGGCCATGGGCAGCATATCGATATGAGTGAAACTGTCTCGATCAAACAAAGTAGAAAAACCATGTAATTTATGGCGGGTATTAATTAAGGGTACGTCGAACGATTTGCCGTTATATGTCACCAGGATATTAAATCCGGAAATTAATTTTGAAAGAGCAGCCAAGACAGCCTGTTCTTCCTGGGGATGGCGCATAAAAATTTGCGTCAGGCTAAACCCATCCTTATCAAAGACACCCAGGCCGATTAAGAATGGAAATGTTCCAGTGCCACCGGATAATCCGCTGGTTTCCGTATCCAAAAACAGGTAATTGTCTTGTTCCGTTGGCAAATGCCCGACCCAGTCATAAAACACATCAGACAAGCATAAAGGCGCCAGCAGCGGGTGGTCTTTATATAAATCCACCGGGTAATGTTCCGTGAGGATAAATGCCGTGCCATACCCGGTTTCCATTTCCTCACCGCTGACAACTTTTTCAACCGGAAAATAATGATTATTTTCCCTGGTCGGCAGCGTTTTTTGAGGACGATCCAACGGAGTGATAGCCGAAGGTCCAAGCTGAAGCCCTAATGCTTTTAATTTATCCTGTAAAGATTCGTCCATTAAATATTAATATCCCATTAATTCCAAGATTGCCAGCGCTTCCTGTTTACCCCCGGAGCCGGATTCTCCACCCGGGCCGACACAAGAAGGGCAGCCATCAAAACAGGAACAGCTATTTATCATTTCATAGATATTATCCATAATTTCATGGTAAATTTTATAAAACTGTTGACTTAAACCAATTCCTCCGGCAACCATATCATAAATCACGATCGCCGGCAAACCATCATTAAGATTCGATTCCGATTCAGACAAAGTCCCAATATCCCCGGTGTCACACATTAAAAACAACGGTGAAAGGCTTTGCATGGCATAACGCAGCCCATTTATCCCACTACGAACTTTTACAAATGCCTCGGCTTTCTTGTGGCATGCCGGACACAATGTTATCAGATTTTCAAAACGGTTGGCTTCTTCTATGTTATTAAAACAACGCAAGGGGGTTTTGTGATGCACGTGAAAGGCCGGTCCATTTTCAATGGATCCGCATGACTGGCAGCGATATGAATCACGACGCCGAATTGCCTGCGTGATTTTATCCCAGCGGGGGCCATAATCATTTTTACTGCTATTCCATTTTCCGGCAAGTCTCAAATTTTCAATCAACTCTTCGTTTATCGAAATCCAGGTCCCTGTCGTTCGTAATTGAACAACCGGCATATCCAGATTGTATTCTCCCATTACCTCACGTGTGTATATGTTAATTTTTTTATAACCTGTCACCTGAGAAGTTACAAGCAGATCACCATAATT
>JAJTBH010000354.1 GCA_021287005.1 Anaerolineae bacterium | reverse complement strand
TTCGCTCCGGTGGTTAATCTTAAGTCCAGGTCTACTATACACCTTGCCCCAGGGGTAAAGTCAATGGGTAATTTTTAAAGGATGCATGAATTTCTGCTTTTTTCAGAGTTTGCCCACTATTTAGCATATTTATTGCAATCAGGGCAGGTGCGTCCTGTTGATTTTTGCAGAACCACATTCTATAATAAATTAGACAGGTAAATCCGTTTTATCAGATTGAAGGAGGTGGGACGATGGCAGAAACATCCATGTTGTTAAATCTGGGAGATTTAACCTTTAATGAAGGTTTGATTGGTCTTCCTGAATTAAAACATTTTGTGTTGCAGCAGTCGAGCGATATGATGCCGATTGCATTATTACACAGCAAAGAAGAAAATGGTCTTTCATTTATCGTTGCGGATCCCAATAGCTGGTTCCCTGAATATAAATTTGACATCAGCGATGAGGAAATGGCGGCGATTAAAGCCGCAGATGTTAAAGACCTGACTGTCCTGGTGATCATTAATGTATCCAGTGATCCTTTCCAGGTCACGGCCAACATGATCAGCCCGTTGGTGATTAATGTTCAGAGCAAACTGGGTATTCAACTGGTTCTGGAACGCAGTCCATACATGGCGCGGCATCCTTTAACCTTAAAAACCATGTCCGTAACGCTTAAAGAAGGCCTGCTTGGTATTCCCGAATGGAAAAATTTTGTCCTGCAAATTGTGGATGAATTTATGCCCGTCATGCTGCTGGCGTCGCAGGATGCGCGTATGGTATCCTTCCCGGTCACTGACCCGTGGTTGATTGACCCTGCTTACAATCCGCAGTTGTCGGAAGAGGATAAAGCTTACCTGAGCTCGGAGAATGAAAAAGAGCTGGCCTGGTTTGTGATCTTAAACGTCCAGAGCGACCCGCTGCAGGTGACTGCCAATATGATGGCGCCCATTGCCATGAATCCGCGGCTTAACCTGGCGCGGCAGGTGCTGCTGGCCAAATCCGGTTATCCCACCACACGCCCGATTAAGATGATTGATCCCAATACCATCATGGCAATCAGCAAATAAAAAGTTTACCGGAAAAAACGCGGCCGGCATAAAAAACCTTGCCGCAGCTAACCTTGAAGCGTATAAAAAAACCGGCATGTTTTATCGAGTAAAACATGCCGGTTATATTTATCTTACATAAGGCCAATCCAGAAGCAAAACCTCAACCAGCATCTGGGCATTAACATTGGTATTATCCAATTTTTCGAGGGCCTGCCCGGTTTTTTCGAGCATCAGGCGGCTTTCGTTTAATCCGATGCCGCCGGCCAGGGCGGCCAATTGATCTGCGCGGGGTAAATTAATCAACAAGGCCTGTGAGCCGGCCGCCAACTGCATCACATCCCGCCAAACGGAGAGCCACACAGTTAACGCCTGGCGCAGTTCTTCACGCCCGCCGCCTTTAAACTGTTCGGCATAAGCGAACCTTTTACGGCGAGAAGCCGATAACAAACCGAACATGTCTTCCACCCAGTTGCAGTGGTTTTCATATAAAACCGGCTCCTGTATCATTTTGAGTGCGCTTCCCACCCGGCCGCCGGCCACATGTGCCAGAGTCTGCGCCTGCTCGGGGGAGGCGCCGCGGCTCAACAACAAATCGCTCAGGGCAGGCACGCCGATCGGGCGCAAACGCAGCACCTCGCAGCGTGAAACAATGGTGGGCAGCAGCGCCTCAGGCGAATCGGCTGTTACCAGCAAAATGGCGCGCGAAGGCGCTTCTTCCAGGGTTTTAAGCAAGGCGTTCTGGGCATTATCATTGGCTTCATGAAAGCGCAGCAGCAGGGCCACGCGGTAACGCGCCTCAAATGGCGCCAGCGAGAGCAGGCGCTGCAAGTCGCGCACCTGGTCGATTTTAATGATGCCGCCTTCCGTCTCAGCCTGAATCACGCTTAAATCGGCGTGCTGCATTCTTTCGGTTTGTTTGCACACGCGGCATTCGCCGCAGGGTTCACCCGGCGTGGGTGGTTTTAAGCAGTTTAAAGCCTGCACAAAACGCAGCGCCAGGGTGCGCCGCCCCACGCCCGGTGGGCCGCTAAACAGGTAAGCATGCCTTACCTGCTGACTGCCAATATGTTGTTGCAGAAGGGTCGCAGCCCATTCGTGTCCGGTGATATTCCAATTCATGCCTCCAATTATACATGGTACAATACAGGCTTGGGAGAAATAATGAATTATCTGGAAAAACTTAACCCTCGCCAACGCGAAGCCGTTACTGCCGGTAACGGCCAGGTGCTTGTCCTGGCCGGCCCGGGGTCAGGTAAAACCCGCGTTTTAACCTATCGAATCGCCCACTTAATCGGTCAAATGGGTGTGCGCCCTTATCATATCCTGGCCGTAACCTTCACCAACAAAGCCGCCCGCGAAATGCAAAATCGCCTGGGCGAATTGATCGGTCCTGAAATCGAGCAGATGTGGCTGGGCACGTTTCACTCCATTTGCGCCCGCCTGCTGCGCCGCGAGGCCGCTTACCTGCCTTTTGAATCCAATTTTGTCATTATGGATGCCGACGACCAGGTTTCCCTGGTTAAACGTATCATCAAAGACTTAAATTTAAACGACAAACAATACCGCCCCACCAGTCTGCACGCCGCCATCTCCAGCGCCAAAAACAACCTGCAAATGCCCAAAGATTTGCCGGCGCGCAACTATCGGGATGAAATTATCGTGCGCGTTTACGAACGTTATCTCAAGATGATGGAAAGCAACAATGCCGTCGATTTTGACGACCTGCTGCTCTGGTCGGTGCGCCTGCTGCAGGATAACCCTGACGTGCGCGAAAAATATGGGCGTCGTTTTGAACATATTCTGGTGGATGAATTTCAGGATACCAACATGGCGCAGTATGAACTGCTGCGCCTGCTGACCGGACCTTCCAAAAATATTTTTGTGGTGGGCGACGAAGACCAATCCATTTATCGCTGGCGCGGCGCAGATTATCGCAACGTGCTGCGTTTTGAAGAGGAATATCCCCAATGCCAGAAAATTCTGCTGGAGGATAACTACCGTTCCACGCAAACCGTGTTGGATGCCGCCCGCAAGGTGATTGATCGCAATCAGCACCGCACGCCTAAACGGCTTTCGTCGGCGCGTGGTACCAACGGCGATAAAATTAACCTCTATTCGGCCACCGATGATCACGCCGAAGCGGCTTATGTGGTTGATACGGTTCAACGTCTGATTCAAAGTCGCAAGGTAGGCGGCGGTGAAATTGCCGTGATGTACCGTACCAATGCCCAATCCCGTCTATTGGAAGAAGCTTTTTTGCGCGCCGGTCTGCCCTACCGCCTGGTGGGCGCCCAACGTTTTTACGGCCGCCGCGAAGTTAAGGATATGATTGCATTTTTACGCCTGGCGCAAAACCCGGCCGATGAAATCAGTTTGCAGCGTGTGATTAACACCCCTCCGCGCGGCATTGGCGATAAAACCCTGTTAACTCTGCAAATGACGGCCATGCAAAACAACTTGCAGGCCGGGCAGGTGCTGTTGGACATGGGACAAAACGGCCCCAAATCGGTTTACTGGCCGGCATTCAGTGGGCGCGGCGCCATTCCACTGGCCGATTTTGGCGCGCTTTTAAGTAACTGGAATGATGCAGCCACCACCCAGCCGCTGCCCACCCTCTTTGACCGCATTTTAAGCGACACCGGTTTACAGCCTTATATCGATGATGGCACCGATGAAGGCACCGACCGCTGGGGCAACGTGCAAGAGTTGCGCAAACTGGCTTACGACTATCAGGAACGCGGCCTGGTTGAGTTTTTGGAAAACCTGGCCCTGGTTTCCGACCAGGATACCATTGTGGAAAACAGCAGCGCTCCCACCCTGTTGACCCTGCATGCCGCCAAAGGGCTCGAATTCGGGCAGGTTTTTATCACCGGTCTGGATGAAGGTCTGCTGCCGCACAGCCGTTCGGTTGACGACCCCGAAGAGATGGCCGAAGAACGCCGCCTGTTTTATGTGGGCCTCACCCGCGCCAAAGATAAAGTTTACCTGGTACGCGCCGACCAACGCAGCACCTATGGCTCATTCGAGGCCAGCGAACCTTCGCGTTTTTTGCGGG
>JAJTBH010000353.1 GCA_021287005.1 Anaerolineae bacterium | reverse complement strand
AAATATCACAAATGATTCTTGAACATTTGTGATATTTGTTTGTAAACCGGTTACTACAATCCCGGTTGAATTAATATTAAAGGATAAAAGAGATGAGTAACGAATCCTGGTATAAACACGCTGTATTTTATGAAATTTATGTGCGCGCTTTTTACGATAGCAATAATGATGGTATTGGCGATTTAAAGGGACTGACTGAAAAATTGGATTATTTACAAAAACTGGGGGTGACGGCATTATGGTTGTTACCCATCACCAATTCACCCCTGCGGGATGACGGTTATGATGTCAGCGATCATTACCATCTATATCCGGGTTATGGCGACATGCAGGATTTTCACCTCTTTGTGGAAGAAGTGCATAAACGTGACATGAAGGTTGTGGTTGAATTAATCCCCAACCATACCTCGGACCAGCATGGCTGGTTCCAGGCTTCCCGCGATCCGAACCATCCGGAACATGCCCGATATCGTGATTTTTACGTCTGGCGCGATGATGACAAAGCTTACCGGGATGCCCGTGTGATTTTTGTGGATTACGAGCCGTCAAACTGGACTTATGATCCGGTGCGAAAAGCGTATTTCTGGCACCGATTTTTTGATCACCAGCCTGATTTAAACTACGATAACCCCGATGTGCAACGTGCCATGTTAAAAGTGGTGGAATTCTGGATTGACCAGGGCGCGGACGGAATCCGGGTGGACGCCCCGCCGTATTTGTTTGAGCGGGAAGGCACCAACTGTGAAAACCTGCCCGAAACACACGCTTATATGAAACGGCTGCGCGCTTTTGTGGAAGCTTATGCGCCCGAGACCATGATTCTTTCCGAAGCCAACCAGTGGCCGGAAGATGTTCGCGCTTATTTTGGTGATGGCGACGAAGTGCATATGAACTTTCACTTCCCCTTAATGCCGCGGATTTATATGGCACTGGCGCGCGCTGACCGCACCTGCATTGATGAAATTATGGCGCGTACACCCGCTTTGCCCGCAGTCTGCCAGTGGGCGGTTTTTCTGCGCTGCCATGACGAATTAACTCTCGAAATGGTAACTCCGGAAGAACGACAGTTCATGTGGAACTTTTATGCACCGGAACCACGCATGCGTTTAAATATGGGCATTCGCCGCCGCCTTTCACCCCTGCTGGGAAATAACCAGGCGCGGATTAAACTGGCGCATTCCATTCTGCTTACCATGATCGGCTCTCCGGTATTATATTACGGCGATGAAATTGGCATGGGCGATAATATTTATCTCGAAGATCGTGATGGTGTACGCACACCGATGCAGTGGGATGATACATTAAACGCCGGCTTCTCGCAGGCGCTGCCTGAAAAATTATATAACCCGGTGATAAACGAGGGCGAATTTTCTTATAAACAAATTAATGTAAATAATGCAGAAAACGACCCCGATTCGATTTTTAACTGGATCCGGTATGTTTTAGGTGTCAGGAAACAACATATCGCTTTCGGCAGTGGAGAATTAAAATCCCTTTTTCCGGCCAATCACGGCGTTCTGGCTTATTTACGTCTGCATACGCAGGAAAATCTGTTGGTGCTCAATAATATTACCGATCAGGAACAGACTGTAACCTTAGACCTGGCGGAATTTGCAGGAAAATCTCTGGTGGATGTGTTTAGCGGAAAACAATTGGATGAGGTTTTAAGTAAAACATTTAACTTTACGCTGGCGCCTTATGAATATTGTTGGTTGAAAATGATATAGAAAATTACTGGATAAAGAGGTGGATATGTCTGAAAATGAAACGTATTTAAACCACGCCGCCCGGTCTTTAAAAAGGCTGATGCCAAAATTGGAAGAGCATTTTAGAGAATTTGTGGGCTCTCATCCGGACGCCTGGCAAGATTATAAGGCCCGGTTAAACGTTCATTTTTATACCCTCTTTGAGATAATGCTGCATTTATATGGAAACCAGTATGATTTTTTCTATCACCTTGAAATGTTGTTAATCAGCATGACCCAGGCGTGGATTGAGCGGCCCGAAGCGTTAAAAGACCTGGATAAATCACGCCAGCAGCACCCGGACTGGTTTTTATCCAACCAGATGTTGGGCGCAGTTTGTTATGTGGACTTGTTTGCCGGCAACCTGGCCGGCATCCGCCGCTCAATCCCATATTTTAAGGAATTGGGTTTAACCTATTTGCACCTGATGCCGCTTTTTCGCGCTCCGGCAGGTGAAAATGACGGCGGTTACGCCATCAGCAGTTATCGCGAGGTTGAACCCTCTCTGGGCTCATTTGAAGAACTTACCATGCTGGCCGCCGAATTACGCCAGAATGGCATCAGCCTGGTATTGGATTTCGTTTTTAACCATACCTCCAATGAACATCTCTGGGCATTAAATGCGCGTGCCGGAAACCCCGAATATCAAGACTTTTATTTTATGTTTTCCGACCGGCAAATGCCAGACGCTTATGAAACCCATTTGCGTGAGATTTTTCCGGATGAACATCCAGGCGCATTTACGTATTTTGAGGATATCCAAAAGTGGGTGTGGACAACTTTCCATTCTTACCAGTGGGACTTAAATTATCGCAACCCAACCGTATTTAAATGTATGGCGGAAGAAATGTTAAGCCTGGCAAACGTTGGGGTGGAAGTGCTGCGCCTGGATGCGGTTGCTTTTGTCTGGAAACAATTGGGTACGGTTTGTGAAAACCTGCCCGAAGCGCATTTGTTGATCCGGGCTTTTAATGCCATCGCCCGGATAGCGGCACCTTCGCTCTTGTTTAAATCCGAAGCGATTGTGCATCCCGATGATGTGGCGCGTTATATTTCGGCTGAAGAATGCCAGTTATCTTATAACCCGCTGATGATGGCTTTGTTATGGGAATCACTGGCGACGCGCGAAGTGCGCCTGTTAAATGCCTCATTGCAGGAGCGTTTTCACATTCCGCCGGCTTGCGCCTGGGTAAATTATGTGCGTTGTCACGATGACATTGGTTGGACTTTTTCAGATGAAGATGCAGCCCGGGTCGGTATTAATGGCCAGGGACATCGAAATTTCTTAAACCAGTTTTACACCGGCCGATTTGAAGGCAGTTTTGCACGCGGGCTGCCTTTTCAGGAAAATCCGAAAACGGGCGACTGCCGTATATCGGGTTCCTGTGCTTCACTGGCCGGCCTGGAAAAAGGAATTGTGGAAAACGACCCGACTGAAATTGATTTTGCGATGCGCAGGATTTTGTTGATGCATGCATTGATTCTTCTGGCCGGGGGAATACCTCTGCTTTACCTCGGTGACGAAATTGGACGTTTAAATGATTACGGCTACCGGGATGAACCCGGCAAAATGAATGACAGTCGCTGGGTACACCGCCCTATTCGCGATGAAAAACTTTATCAAGATCGCCTGGACGATAATACGGTTCAGGGAAAAATTTATAAAGGCTTAAAAAATGTAATTAACTTGCGCCGTAATCATACGGTTTTTAGCGGCCACGAGTTTCAGGTAATCGACAGCGGCAACAGACATGTTTTTGGTTTTATTCGCACCCATTCCGGCGAAAGAGCCCTGATTTTTGCCAATTTCAGTGAGGCGCCGCAGGTCGTTTCTGCCAACCAACTGCGTTTGTATGGCCTGGGTTACCATTTTACCGACTTATTAAACGCGCAGCAGCAGCCATTCGGGGATATCACTTTGCAGGCTTATCAGTTTGTCTGTCTGAAAGCGGAAGCCTGAACCCGGATTGTTACCCCGTGAACTTGCTTCCGGTGCTTGACCCTATTAAAATGGAAGCATGGATGGGATTAAAATCGGTCTGTTTAAATCCGGTATTCAACTGGCCTGGTGGCTCGTATTCGTCTACATTCTGATTTACATCGGCCTGTCAATCATCTCGGAAATGGTGTGGGAAAAATGGCAGGTCATGTTACAGGTCTGGTTGATCGCGGGACACCTGGCGTTAATCGGCGGATTATATTACGCACGTGCCCATATTAAATCACAGAGCCAGAGAAGCGGTTGGTTCTGGGTACTGCTGGCGACTGTCTGGTTTTCAGTCGGCAATATTCTGCGCATCGTTACAAAATCATCCGATTTTACAATTTTAACCATCAGTCAGGCCTGTCTGGCAGTGGGTATGCCCTTTTTATG
>JAJTBH010000352.1 GCA_021287005.1 Anaerolineae bacterium | reverse complement strand
ATCCTTCCAGTATTTCTCAGGCAGGAATTTCTCGGCGCGCTGTTGCTGCCTGTAATAATCAGCATCGATCAACTGGTCATAATTTCCAAGGTTCATTTCCCAGATGGTTTTTAATCGCTCAGCCGAAAACAAATCACCCCGCGTAATCAATGTTAATTTTCCATAGAATTCTGCCAGTTTGGGATCGATAAATCGGTTTTGGCCGGTCTCAATACTTTCAAGATAACCCAACGGCACTGTGCGGGTCAGATGCCCCACACGCCATTCGGTATGGCTGATGACAGGCAGCCGCGCCAGTAAAGGATCTGAGAGTGTGAAATAATCGATGATAAAAACTTTTGGCCCGGCATAATAACCTTTATACCCAATCGCTCCGGTTATAAAAACGTTTTGTTGGCCATTTTGCGCTGAAATTTTCATTCGCTCACCTTCAAAACGCCAGGGGAAGGACGGCCATTTTAATTCCTGCGGATTCTCAAGTAAAATGCGTTCAAACAACCGGTCTTTGAGGTAAACCAAGCCCGAATTTCGCCCGTAATACAATCGTTCATCGGCCACACCGGCATTAAATTTGGCGGCATTGATATTAAAAATATTGTGTGCAATCGGCGTGGCATAGGTAGCCGATAATGCAGCCCAACCCATCATAGCCAGAGCGACGGCTGCGTATGGCAATTTCAGATCTGGCACATTTAACCGGCTGAATAAAACCATGGCGCACAACAGCGGCAGGGTAAAATAACGCCCTCCCATAAAATCGCCGCCGATATAGATAATATATAGAAGGTAAACCGGAATCCCCAGCGCAATCATTCGCTCTCGCCAGTCTTTTAATAAACAAGCACTGATTAATCCGCCAATGATACCCAGAAATGTGATCGGATCATGCTCAAAAGTAAATTGGTAATAGTTTAGCGCCCATTGATAATATTGAGCGTGATTTATCCCGGCATTTAATTTGGCATAGGCCGTATTGGGAAACGGAAAGCCATAATAAATAATGGAAAAAATTTCCCAGAGTAAAAAAGGCACCTGTCCCAGAATTGCCCAGGCCCAGGCTTTGATGGAACGTTGTTTTATTAGTTCATACAATAGGGGGAAAAAATAAAAAGCGCCCGTATCCACCCTGTTTAAAATCGCCAGCGATGCCAGCAGTGATAAAATCAAAACGCGCTGTTTACCCTGGTACGTTAAATACATCCATAAAAATAGAACCAGCAGAATATAACTTAAGGGGTTTTCTAGCCCGGATGTTGAATAATCAACAAATGCATTTGAAAAGGATAATACCAAAACCGCAAAAATCGCCGTGATTTGTGCCGACGCCAGTTTTTTATAAAGAATATAAACCGCCGCAAAGCTCAAAGAAAGAGAAACGATCAGACTGGTAAAGTAAATTTCACGCGTGAAAAAATAAACCAGGCTGATTAAAAACATCCATAAAGGGTGTGTATATGCCTGCACCCGATCAATCACATTCCAGGTCAAGCCATAACCATTTACAAAATTATCCACTGTGCGAAAAGTGATATAAGCGTCGTCGCATAACCAGGCCCGGTTAAGCATGATTAAAAAAAAGAACCAGGGCACCAGTCGAAGAGTCCATTTTTTAAGCCGGGATTGTTCCTTTTCAGCAGTCAGGCTGAATAATAACGACGTATACAATATAAACAACACCAGAATTTCAACCAGGCTGTCTGTAACGGCGCCGGTCATAAAAAAGAGTTTTTTAAACCAGACCGAATTACCCCATTTATAATCCGGTAAATTTAACTCCATCAAACCCTGTTGTGTATTTATTTTCACCGGTAAGCCATCCCACAATGCCGTGAGATTTTCGGGCAAAGAATCAAAGGTGATTTTTATTCCATCTTCTTTATCCGAGCTGAATACCAGTTTGTTTTCGGGACCGGTTAGTACCAGCATGCCATCTTCAAAGCCATAATTACCGCCAACCAGAACTTCGGAATTAAAAATGGTCGCCCCATACGATAATGTCATATCCTTAATGCGTACCGGTAAAAGATTGGGCGACGATTCATCCCACCGTAAAGTCAGCATATGGTTGGAAGGCAGCGGCATAACCTGGTTAAAACCCCTGATCCAGATAAATACGACCGTTAAAACACTCAGAGCCAGAGCAAAAGTGGTTAATCTGGAATTCGTTTTTAATCCGGTAACAATTTTATCTCCCTTTTTGGACCAAAAATAAATTACCGCTCCCGTCATCAATACGGAACCAATCAACAAAAACCACAAACGGGTTAATAACTCTAACTGAAATAAATCAAAAAAATGGACGAGAAGGGAATAAACGATGGAAAAACCCAGAATGATGCAAGCAACAATGTTTAAAAATTTCTTCATTAAATCCCCACTGGTTTTATAAAAATTTAGGTGGTCTCAATAATTATTAATTATTGTATTAACGCGGCTTATTATAACCCAAAAAATCTCTGCTTTAATCACTTTTAACTAAATTTTAATTTATTTATTCAAACTTCTGAAGAATAAAAAATTTACGGTACAATAAGTCACGGAAAAATAAAGCGGGTGGAAACAAATTTATCCAAAATAAATCCCTTTATTGGAAGCTGTCCATGAAGCGTTTAATAAACCTGATTCAACGTAACACACTCCTTACGCTGGGTGTTTTCACCTGGGTGGAGGGATTGGTTTTTAACATCCTGTACTGGTTGGAACCTTCTTCGGCAAAAAATGCCTGGTTGGGCGGCTTTTCACGCGGCCGGGTGCTGATGGGCGGTGGCGCTGCCTTAATGCTGGTCTTTTTATCCATCTTGCTGTTTATCTGGTTTTTTAAACCGGCTTCCCTAAATTTTACCGAAAGAAAAGTAAGCGATTGTTTAGCTCGATCCACCGGGCGGCAGGGTATCTGGTTTGGCGGGATGTTGATCGCCGGTCTGACAGCCTTGATCCTGATACTGGGCTGGTCGGGTAATTTTTTAAATTTACCACCCATCTTTTACGCTCTTTTTGCGAAAATTTACCCGTTTATCATCTGGGCTGGATTATTTGGATTACAACTGCTTTTCTTTGTTTTGTATCGGATCAAACAATTTTCTTCCGCGCCATTAATCTATGACGAAATATGTCTGGCTGCCCTGATAGCTCTTTGCGCCGGCTTGTTTCTGATTCAAGCGGTTACCCTGTTCTTCCGTTTTCAACCGCCCTACGTCTTTGATCAGTTTGTCTGGACTTATACAAAAACCGCATACACGGTCGTTCATCCCATCATCCTGGTGTTTTGGATATTAAGTGGCATCTTATTGTTTGTTTTTTATAAAAAATCGCCGTCGTCCAAAAAACTGGTTTTAATGAGTTTTGCCTGGTTTTTTCTGGCTCAATTATTAATCCCGATCGCTGGCTTCACCGGTCAGGCGGCTGGACTGGAGCGATATTTACAATCTCCCATCAGTCATGTTTTATACAGCGCCTGTTCTGAAAACCCCGGGTATGCCCGGACTTTGTCTGATTATGATGGTTATTTTAATCAGGATTTCTGGCTGGGAACCAAACCTGCCGGTTATTTCATTTTTTACAGCATTTTAAAAGATTTCTCAGCTATTTTTAATCAGGGTGATTGTTACAACGGCCTTGCCAATCTGATCTACTGGTTATTTCCGTTTTTATCAGCGCTTTCAATCTTTTTTATCCAGAAAATTATTAAAGAGATTTATGGATCAGTTAATCCATTGGCTGGTTTGTTGTTTTTCACCCTCCCCAACCTGTTATTTTTTACGTTGATTGCCGATCAAGCTTTGTATCCTTTATTATTTATTATCAGTGTCTGGTTAAGCATCAAGGTCATCCAACAAAACCAACAGTTTCTGTATGCGATTTTTCTGGGCGCTTTGTTATACCTGAACGTCTTTTTATCTTTTTCCCTGCTGCCCTCATTGGGTTTTTGCGCGATCTGGTTTTTGTTAAATCTGTGGGTCAATAAACAAAAAAAACAGCGCCTTTTACTGTTAAGACAGGCATTGATCGTCTTTGCGACATTTTTGCTCTTCAGTTTGATTATCTGGGGTTTAACCGGATACGCTCCCTGGGGACGTTATTTCAGCGCTTTTTCAAATCACCGCGGCATCAAACAAATTCAATTTTTATCC
>JAJTBH010000351.1 GCA_021287005.1 Anaerolineae bacterium | reverse complement strand
AGAAACCATAGTGCAATAACTTCAAAAAAATCAATGTCTTTGCCCCCGTTGATTTATCCATAAATCTTTTGAAAATTTTTACAAAGAAACTTTTTTAACCCTGTTAATAAAATATTTGATCAAACCAGTACAATTTAAAAAAATCATGCAGTTTTTAAAAATCTTACATGAAATTATTTTCATTATTGGATAATTATACAATAAACCTCTTACCATCCATTTTATAAACTAAGGTTTTCAAAATTCAGCTGCGTCATTCTCCAGATAATCATGATATGATTTGGGGGTAATATACGAAATTCTTATTTATTAAATTGGAGAAATATGATGCAAGACTTTCGTGATTGGTTAAAACGACTACCCAAAGTTGAGCTGCACCTGCACCTCGAAGGCGCCATCCCACTCGACGCTCTCTGGCAACTGGTGCAAAGATACCTGGATGTGGAAAAATAAATATCTGCGCGAATATGAGGATTTTTCCTTCATAGCCGAAGCCGTCGCGCGCGACCTGGCCAATCAAAATATTCGATATGTTGAAGCGTTTTTCTCTCCTCCCGATTTTTATATAAACGGGCTTGAAACCCAGGCACTTACGCAGGCTATACGCAAAGGCTTAAATCGTGTTCCTGAAGTTGAGGTTGCCCTGGTGGCCGACCTTGTGCGTAATTATGGCCCCGAGCAGGGCGAACGAACACTCAACGAAGTCAACGAGGTTAAAGACCTGGGTATTATCGGCATCGGCATTGGCGGCGCGGAACACAGCGCCCCACCGGAACCTTACGCGAATGTATATGAAAAAGCGCGACATATGGGCTTTCATACCAGTGCCCACGCCGGCGAAGCGGCCGGGGCAGCCAGCGTGTGGGGAGCCGTGAAATCTTTAAAAGTCGAACGAATCGGACACGGTACGCGCGCAGAAGAAGACCCACTATTGGTCGATTACCTGGCCGAACACCAGATTGCCATTGAAATGTGCCCGATTTCCAACCTTAAAACCGGTGTAATTTCTTCCATCAAACAACATCCGGCCCGCCGTTATTTCGACCGGGGACTATTGGTAACGGTTAACACGGACGACCCCAAAATGTTTAATAATACCCTGGATATGGAATATGATTTATTAATGCGGGAATTTAAATTCACACACGATGAGATAAAAACGCTTATCAGTAATGCCATTCAGGCTTCCTGGTTGCCCATCCATCGAAAAGAATCTCTCCAGACCAGGTTCAGCCAGGACCCGGCCTGGTTGGAATAATAATTATTCCTGTCGACAAAACAGGGTTGCGATTTGTACAAATGAGTTGCAACCCTGTTTTGTTTTGACACATTCCCGACAAGGTGATAAAATCCAGTCCGTTTTGCCAATTGAGCATGGTTACACCGGCGAAGCGTCTTTAACCGGGCGGGGGCCATTCCCAATATTCCAGAACATATTATTTTTCAAAAAAGCCAAGAGGATGGATTATGATTATTGGTGAATGGATTACTTTACTTAAACAGGAATTCAGCGGGTATAACAAAAACACTTTTCAAAAAGATTTATTAGCCGGGTTAACCGTGGCTGCCGTGGCATTGCCATTGGCGCTGGCCTTTGGGGTTGCATCCGGCGCAGATGCTGCCGCCGGTTTGGTTACGGCCATTCTGGCCGGCATCATCATCGGCATTTTTTCGGGCGCTCCTTATCAAATATCCGGCCCAACCGGCGCCATGTCAGCCGTGTTAATTGTATTGGCAAGTCGTTACGGGTTACAGGGCATCTGGGTGGTCGGTATTCTGGCTGCAATTATGTTAATTATCATGGGTATTCTTCGCCTGGGGCGCGTTGTGGCATTTATTCCGGCCCCGGTCATCACCGGTTTTACCAGCGGTATTGCCATCATCATTGCCCTTGGCCAGATCGATAATGCGCTTGGGATTAAAACCCCGGCTGCCGAAAACACCCTATTAAAATTGATCTATTATTTTCAACATCCCCTAACACCCGATTTTACGGCGATTGCCCTCGTGTTAATCGTAATAGCCACCATGATCCTTTGGCCCAAACTGCCTTTCGGGAAACAAATTCCCGGTTCTTTGGTGGGTATCATCCTTGCCACACTTTTATCCCTGCTGTTCGGCTGGCAGACGCCGGGCATTGGCAGCATCCCGCGCAGCATCTTCTTGGATCAGCGCCTGCAATTAAACGAAATCCCTTGGTCTGAAATGGGAGCATTGATCATCCCGGCCATGTCGGTGGCGGCTCTGGGCGCCATTGAAAGTTTATTGTGCGGCGCAGTTGCGGGAAATATGACCGGTATTCGTATGCGCAACAGTGTGGAACTGGTTGCGCAGGGCATTGGCAATCTGATTATTCCCTTTTTTGGCGGAGTGCCCGCCACTGCCGCAATTGCTCGTGTGAGTGTTAATATAAAAAGCGGTGGGGTCACGCGCCTGTCATCCATTATTCATGGTCTGGCTTTAATGCTGGTGGCTCTGGTTTTAGCCCCAATTATCGAACGTATTCCTTTGGCCGCTCTGGCCGGTGTTTTAATGGTGACAGCCTGGCGCATGAACGAATGGTCGGCCATCCGCTTCTTCTTTTCGACTCGATTAAAACACGCCATCATCGCCTTCTTGATTACATTAATTGCCACGGTATTGCTGGATCTGACACAGGCCATATTAATCGGCTTTGGCATCAGCATCATCATGTTTGTGGCACAGATGAGCGATCTTTCCATCAGTCATGAACCGGTAGATGCCGGACGTATGAATGCAGCCGGATATACCGAGTTTATTCATCCCGGTCATGATATTCATGTTTATTACGTCAGCGGTCCGCTCTTTTTTGCGGCAGCCCGAAAGCTGCTGGAAGAAACCAGAATTCATCAACAAAACATGATTATTCTTTCACTTCGCGGTGTTCCTCTGGTAGATGCCACCGGCATTGAAGTCTTGCGTGAACTCTGGCACCAACAACAAAAAGCTGGCGGAGATTTGCTGCTGGCAGCCTTACAGCCCAAAGTGGAGTTACTTTTAGATCGTTCAGGGTTTCTGGATGAAATTGGCCGAGAGCATATCTTTTGGTCTGCCGATCGCGCCATTTTATCCCTGGGAATTGACCCAACTGATATACAACCCCATCAGACTGCCAAATCTGCCAATAATGGAATGTCAGTGTCGTTTACAAATGGACAATCACCGGCCTGATCAAGGCTGGTGATACGTGCCCATCCATTCGGCCTGTCCCAGTACATGATGATCCAATTGTTTGCGCAGGCTATCCGCATTCAAGTTATCTTCAAGTGCTGTCGGCAGGTCGAGTGCATATAAACGAAAGTAATACCTATGGTTCATTTTAAAAGGCGGGCAGGGGCCGCCATATCCATTCTGACCAAAACCATTCACGCCTTGAGTGCCGATACCCACAATATGCGCTTTGACCGGCATACTCTGGGGTAAGGATTGCACCTCAATCGGAATATTATAGACCACCCAATGAGTAAATAACCCCAGAGGCGCATCCGGATCATCGGCAATTAACGCCAGGCTTTTTGTACCCGCCGGTAAATTTCCCCAATCTATCTCTGGAGAAATACCGACCTGATTTTCATGCTGGCAGGTATATTCGGCCGGAATGGCCTCGTTATTCGCAAAAGCCGGCATGGACATCCAAAAACCTGTCGGGGTGGCAGTTACGGTTTTATTTTCAGTGGGTGTAAATTCCGGAACGGTGAATACCTCCGGGGTGACTGTGCCCTTTTCGGCGCCCGCTGTTGAAGAGTTTGTTGTTTGGGTAATCTCGTTCTGGCTTATAGAATTACACGCGCCCAGACCAAACGCAATAATAAACGATAATAACAAAAGTGCTTTTTTCATCCCTTTTTTCCTCTATTCAAATTATAATGGGTTTAACAAAGTGTGTCGGGGTTTTTCAAAATAGGCTTATTAAATCTCAATAAAAGTGGGTTCTTTTTTATGATTTTAAATAATTCGGCTTTGATTCTGGTAGATATTCAAAATGATTATTTTCCCGGTGGCAAGATGGAATTGGAAGGCAGCGAACAAGCCGGTATTCAGGCTGGTCAATTATTAACTTACTTCCGCAATCACAACCTGCCCCTGGTGCATATTCAACATATTTCCACACGCCCC
>JAJTBH010000350.1 GCA_021287005.1 Anaerolineae bacterium | reverse complement strand
CAGCAGAAAGGATAGGTGTGTTTATATTTTTCCACCTTAAACAGCAGGCCGCGGTTGTCGAGGTCTTTGGTGATTAACGGATCGGCGTCTTTAACAAACTTGCCGGCCCAGGGTTTTACATCCGGAATAAAGGTGCCGTCTTCAAGCACCGTCATTAAAATCGGCAGGTCATTTTCGGCTGCGACTGCCATATCCTCGGCGCCAAACGCCGGGGCAATGTGCACCAGGCCGGAGCCGTCTTCCGTGGTCACAAAATCACCGAGGATCACAAAATGAGCCGGTTTTTCAAGCGGCAGGAAGGTGAAGAGCGGGTTATAGCGTTTGCCTTTAAGTTGTTTGCCCTTCTGAGTGGCAACCACACGGTAACCTTCGTTGCCGAATAATTTTTCGAGCAGAGGTTGTGCCAGAATCAGTTTTTCCTGGCCGCCTTCGGGTAAATCGCGTTCGATGGTGACATAATCAACTTCAGCCGCAGCCGCCACGGCCACGTTGGCCGGCAGAGTCCAGGGTGTGGTCGTCCAGACCAGCAAAGAGGTGCCGGGTTCATCCACCAGCGGCATGCGCACAAAGATGGAGGGATCTTCGGTTTCTTTATATCCCAGGGCGACTTCATGATCCGAAAGGGGTGTGCCGCAGCGCGGGCAGTAAGGTACGACTTTAAAACCCTGGTAAAGAATGTTTTTCTCCCAGAAGTTTTTTAATATCCACCATTCGGTTTCGATGCATTCATTGGTGTAAGTGACATATGCCGTTTTTAAATCGACCCAGAAGGCGATCCGGTCGGTCATCTTCTCCCATTCTTGAATGTAAGAAAAAGCCGATTCGCGGCAGAGGGCGTTAAATTCGGCGATGCCGTAATCTTCAATCTGCTGTTTATTGGTAAAACCCAGTTTCTTTTCAACTTCAATTTCCACCGGCAAACCGTGGGTATCCCACCCGCCGCGGCGTAAGACATGATATCCGCGCATGGTTTTATACCGCGGAAAAATATCCTTAAAGGCGCGCGCCAGCACATGGTGAATGCCGGGTTTACCATTGGCCGTGGGCGGCCCTTCATAAAACACAAATTGACGCCCACCCTCACGCTGTTGCATGGATTTATGGAAGACATCCTGTTCTTTCCAGAACTGAAGTTGTTCTTCTTCCAGTTTGACGAAATTCGCTTTTGGATTTACCGCTTTAAACATTTACCTTACCTCGCTAAGCTTTTAGAATAATCAACAAGGTTTAAAGAAAAATGCCGTTGCCGAGACCCCGTTACAGGTCCAGTAACAACGCCATGTTTTCGTTTCTTCTAGAAATAAGTCCCAACCGGGGGCTTCCACCCCGCTGCGATGTGCATTGGGGGTGATCACCGCGCTGGGCAAATAAACATCGGCGTTATCCAACACCAACAAACCGCCCGCTTTCAATTTTGGCAAACAGGCATTGGCGCAGGCATCGCGCAGGCGGCCGTCAACCAGCACAAAATCAAGGCTGCCGTCGGCGAACAGGTCAGCCACGGCCACATAAGGTGAGGGATTGCCCTCCAGAGCCTTATTCAACAGGCTTACATTTTGCAGACCTTCTGTATGCGTCATTTCTTTCACACGCTCATACCAGCCCGGGTTGTGTTCCACACTGGTCAGGCTGCAAACGCGCTGCGCAAACCAACGTGTGCTGCGCCCTGCGCCAAATTCCAAGGCCGTGTCGCCCGGTTTAAGCCAGCCTTCCAAAAAACGCACCGCGTCGGGTGTCAGCCAGGGTTCGGCAGCATGCGTGCAGCGATACCACTTTTCAATCAACCGACTGATAATATAATGAGGTGTCCAATGTTTAAAAGATCGCATATTTATCCGGCAGTGTATAAATTAATAAAAAAACCTCTCGTCCAACCTGGGACGAGAGGAGAGAACTCTCGCGGTACCACCCATATTCTCACACAAAAGTGAGCGCTCAACTGAAACCCGCCTGGGATTTCATTCCAATCTTTAACGGTTTGGCTCCGGCGCACCTACTGGCAGGTAAACCTGCGTTCAGATTGCAGCTACGGAAGGATTTTCAACTTCTAACGCTGCCCCGGCTCACACGCTCCCGGGTTCGCTGACAAACGTTTCGAGGTTTACTCGTTTCCATCAACGCTTTTGAACAGGCAGATTATCTCATAAATCGGTCAAAAAAGCAAACCTTCTTAACGGCAGGCGAAATCGCCCTGGGCTTTTTTCCAGGCAGCCACTGCCGCCGGGGTCGAGGGTCCTTCGTTTTTAATCCGGTCCCAGGTGGAACACAAGAAGGGCCGCATATTGGGCGTCAGGCTTTCAGCACGCAGCGAAAGATTTAAAGCCTGTTCCCATTCATTCTGAAATGCAAACGCTTCAATAAAGGGCGCCAGTTCCACCCCCACTTGCGGCGCAAGATCTTTTTGCTGCGCCTCCTGCCAGAGTGATATCACTTCGTGCCAGTCGCCAAGCTGGCGCGCCAGTGCGGCCTTTTGAAAATAATAACACCACTGGTCACGCGGTTCATCGCCCATCAACGCTTTGGGGGGATAATAATCGGGCAGGATCGTTTCTGACTGAATCAGATTAAGGTTGGAATACGATAACATATTTTTGGTCATTTGCGGTAGGGCCGGGTTGTCGGCATCTTTGTCATCCAACAACCACAGGCATGCGCCGGTTTGCGGTTCATAATAAGTTGCCAGTAGTTTATCAGTCACACCGTTAAACTCAAGCGAATTATGTTTAAAATAAAAGGGAGCACCTTCCGGAGAGGTTTTCACCTGGTCTGCAAATTTATCGTCCAGAATTAAATACCAGTAGTTAACTTCCTGGTTGCGAAGTTCATAACGCGGGTAGAGGGTGTTGATCGCCGAAGAAATCGGCCAATCGCCCGTGTATGAAAAACCCTCGCCGTGACTGATTAATGCCGTGCCGGGCGCCAATGCGGGGGCGCGCCAGTGCAATTGCCAGTAAAATGACAACTGGCGTTCCCACGAGAGCGCATAATTGGCCGAGTTGCGATAATGATAGCCGACCGACAACGCCACCAGAAAGGCAACCACCACAATCACCCATTCCTTGCGTTTATACATCCAGTCAAATACGGCTACAATCAAAAGACTCGCGCCAAACATGGCGGCCAGCGCAAAACGGTCGCCATACAGACCGCCATCCGAAAAACTGCGGTTAATGGCCCAACCGGGCAGCGGCGCGGTTAACACCAGCAAAAGGCTCAACGGGATGCTCCAGGTAAACCAGGGCGCAGGTTCATCATCAAAAACAGCCTGGTTTTCATTTTCATCGCGAGTGAGATGACGATATAAAAACAAACCGCACAGGGTTACCACAAAGGCAGCCAGTGCCACCCAAAACGATTGTTGTACTTCGGGTGCGCCCATGTTGTTCAGGAAAGGCAACAATGTTTTATCCCAGGTCCACAGGACGATCTCGCCGAAATCCAACAACATCATATTGCCCAGTCTCAACGAGTAATAACGTGGGTGCTGCAATAATCCCATTAACAAAATGGGAGCGTTGCGATCATCAGCCGGTTTTTCCATTAAAAAGATTCGCCAGACGACATAAAAGACAAAAATCAGCAGATAAGGCGCATATTGTTTCAGGCTCTTCCACAGGCGTTGTTTCCAGGATAATTTTTTAGCGCCGTTTAACAACCAAATAATAACCGGGCGCACCAGTTCAAGACCTACGAAAAATTCACTGACGGTTAAACTCGCGCCGGTTAAAACAATCGACAACAGGGTAAAGGGCCAATACCAGCGCGGTTTCCGCACGGCGTAAATCATCAGGCCCAGGGAAATAAATAAAATCAAATATTGCAGATATTTCTGATGGTAGGTAACAGCCGCAGGCTGCTGTTGAAAGAGCGGGTAAACGACGAATAAAACGGCCGCCATACCGGTCTGAAATTTATGCCGCGGCCATAAAGCACTAAACGCCCACCACATGGCTGCCGCCATTAAAAAGCGCAAAACGATATTTAAAATGCTCCAAGGCAGTGGATTAATCCCGAAGAGGGGATAAAAAAGATAAAAAGTCCAACCGGAGCCGGGGCGGTTGTCAAATAAAAAATAACGATCCAGTCCCGCAAAACCATAGTTATGGATGGCAACAATATCGGCCCAATCATCCAGATAAA
>JAJTBH010000349.1 GCA_021287005.1 Anaerolineae bacterium | reverse complement strand
GAATGTTAAAACATGCCGATTTTACATCCGATGAATTAAGCGAGATTGAAAAAATACTGGCCGGTTGAAGCCGGCCAGTCTGGTTACGGGGTACACATTCCCGGATAATTAATGGATTTCAGAAAAACGTCGCGCTCGTTTGAGGGCGGCGTTTCCTGTTTAATATAGGTCCATAAAGCGCAGTTAAGCGTGGGCTGCCGGTCGGGGGCGATTTGCTGCATCTGCTCCCCGATTTGCTGGGCTTTATCCCACATTCCGTTTTGAGCAAAAGCCAGAACGAAGGGTGTTAATTCGGCCGGACTGCGTGGTTGAAGTTGTAAAGCTTGTGCTTCATTCCATAATTGAAGGGTGATATCCCACTTTTTGTACTGGTTGTTTAATTCGGCTTTTTCAAAATAATAACACCAATCCCGGGCCGGTTCAGCGCCGATTACATCCAATGGAACCGGTTTGGTGCTTTCGGCCAAAATTTGGGCCGGGCTGGAAAGTGGCGTGATTTCTTCTTCGTCGTAGGTTAATACCCCTTCATCACGCAAATAAGGTGAAACGACCCAGAGACAGCGTTCGTTGCTGGGACGGGTAATAACCAGGGCTTGCGAAGTGTTGCCTTTAAAGTTCATATTTCGCAATTGGGTATATTTAATGGGCGCATTGGCCTGCATACTGGACACATCACCGCCGATGTCATTACTGGTGAAATACCAGTAGGGCACATCCTTTACCGCTGCGGTAGGATCATATAAAACATTAAATATAAATCCGGCTGAATATTTGGACAGCAAACCGGATGGGATGCGTGTAGCAATGATGGCAGTGTTGGGTTTTAGACCCGGTGCACGCCATAACAACTGCCAGTAATAATCACGCTGATTATCCCAATCGGCCATATACTGGTTGGCCGTACGAATATGCAACGAGAAGGCCAATCCGGTTAAGATGCCTAACACGATAAATTTTTTCCAACGTTCATGCAAGAGCCAGTCGAGCAGCAGAACCAGCAGAATAGCTGAACCAAACAGGGGGCCCAGTGTAAACCGGTCCGACCACATGCCGACGGCCGAACTGCGCCCCGACCCCCAAACGGGTAAACCGCCCAACATAAAACCTGCCAAAGCAAGCAGCAGTGCTTCAATCCAATAGGATTTCTGAGGAGTTTCACCGGTTTGCTCGCGGCTGATGCGATTTAACAACCAGGCGATCAAAGCGCCGCCGGCCAGCCCCATCCCAATGGAGAAAATGAAGGACCTGGCGTTCAGGTCAACAATTTCGGGTGAAATTAAATTTAGCCAGTCAAAAATATTGATCTTAAGAAATTCTTTTATTACCAGGTTGCTTAATTCAATAATGACGGCCAGCGGTTTCTGACTGAACCTGAGCAGTAAACCGGGCATATTTTGGTCTGTGCCGGGGAGCAGGGTGGGATAATATATAAAACGCCAAAAGAGGAAAAAACCAACCATAAGAAGGTAAGGCAGCCACTGCAAAAAGGTATGTTTAATGGCGCTCGCCCAATTTTTATTTTCACGGAAAATTAAGAGGAACAAAATCAGCGGACGAATTAATTCGAGAGCCGTAAAATATTCCATGGTTAACATGTGCGTTAAACAGGCCACCAGGGCTAATGCGGTAAAAAGCCAGTAAAAACGGGGTTTATTGCGGGCTGTTAACATGGCCGCCAGGGAAAGAGTGAACAGGGCATAAGTGGTAAAATGCTGGCTGTAGGCCATAGCGACCAACTGCTGCATAAACCCTGGAAATACCACAAATACGATGGCCATCCATCGTACCTGCCAGGTTTTATCCTTCCAAAGGTTATTTAAAGTCCAATAAAATCCCAGACCGGCCAGCCAACGCAGCAGCAGGGTGAAAATTTGCCAGAGCAGCGGGTTTAACCCAAGCAAGGGCAGGCTGACATCATAGGTCCAGACGGAAAATGGGCGATCATAAAGAAAATAGTCCCAGAATACGGCCGGAGATTTAGCCTGAGCCAAAAAAATTACCTGCCAGTCTACCCAATAAAAACCAAGCCGGGGTAAAAAAGGCAGATAAGGTAATATGGTGGCCAGCAAAAGTAACGCGGGAAACCAGTTAATTTTCTGTAATCGATTAACAAATGAAGGCATGCGCACTCCGTTGATTTATGTCTTAATAAATGGGATTATAACATAGCTGAAATGGGCGCTTGCAGCCCCTTTTGATATAATAGACGCGGAATAAAAAGTCGGTAGTAATATTGGAGCAAAAATGAAATTAAACTGGATCATTAGAATCCTTCTGGCGTTAATTATTGGCGGCCTGGGATATTATTTACGTGTCGACGCAGCCAACAAATTGCCGGTAGATTCGGATGAAGATACCTACTTAAATGCAGCATTACATTATTCCATATCCTTGAGGCGGGGCGAGTGGAAACAAATTTATAAATATGATTACAACAACCAACATCCGGTTTTGAGCAAATTATCTTATGCGGCTGCCTTATTACCCGTTTCGCCGGCAGAAAAATTACAATCCAAAGACATCCCTTATAAAGTTCCGGTCGGGCAAACCGACGGTAAAATTTGGATCGTAGCAGCCCGCGAGAATGCCGCATTGTGGGGCGGCCTGGCGGTGGGTTTGATGGCCTGGCTAAATCCGCTGGCAGGCATTTTTTTAGCTTGTCAGACAACCACCATCAAATTTACAAGTGAAGTATATCTGGAGGCTTTGCCATTTTTTACCAGTTTATTAATGCTGGTGTGTTATGAACAATGGCGCAAGCGAGAATTTGCAGTGGAGCGGGCAGCCGGAAATTCTCACTGGCTGTGGCTGGCGGCTTCATCGCTTTTACTGGGCATGACGGCGGCAGGTCAGTATATTTATTGTGTTGCCGGCCTGGCGGCGCTGCTGGATTTTGGAATTAATCTTGGCGGAAACAAAAACAACCTTAAATCTCGCATGCTGGGCATGGGGTTTTGGGGCGCAGGCGCGATTTTTTCGTTTTTTGTTTTTAATCCCATCTTGTGGATTTATACCATTCCGCGCTTGAGTGATTCAATCCTCTTCCATATAAATTATACCCACAGCGATAATGTCATTGGCAGCGGCCGGCAGTGGTGGCATACATTGTATATTCTTTTCAGGCCCACGACCGTAGATTACCCGTGGTTGAGCGGATTGTTTTATATTGAACCTGACTTCTGGATTGCCGTCATCGGCATGCTGGGGCTGCCGCTTTTGTGGTTTAAACAACGCATATACGCCATCTGGCTGATGATTTCATTGGTATTTTTATTAATATGGGCCACCAAGTGGGAACAATATGCCCTGATTGCCATACCGGCATTATGTCTTTCAGCCGGGATGTTTGTTTACCAATTGTTAAAATGGGTATGGCTGAAATTGGCCGCCAGAACCACTCAACAAAATGGTTAAATGAGAACTGCCGCAAAAGCGGCAGTTTTTAATGCGGACATCCGTCCGCTTAGCGAACGCCAGATTGGGGCGTTCGACGAAGGCGATTATATCATAAGTAAGGCAGTTTCAGGCAAATAAGCGCTGGATTCCCGACCAGCTTTCCCCGGATTTTAATTCTATGGGTGGGTGAACCGCGGCTGCTTCAATACAAACAAAACGGCGGTAACCCTCCGGCTCAAGGTCGCTCAAAGCAGCGCCCCTGGTAAGCCACGGATTCCAGATTACGCTTTCAAAAAAACCGGATTGTTCGACTTTTAAAAATCGTTGGCCATCCCAAAGTTGAAGAGAACTTTCGGGTTGTAAAAAGATACGATCCAATTCGTCGGAAAAGGTAAGATCAGGGTCCGATTGAATGCCTCGATTATCATCATGGGCGCTGTCGATATATTCTTTATTAAACAGGCCTTGAATTTTCGTCTGCTGGATGTCTGCGACCTGCAGGTAGGTGTGCAAAGCCGAGCTGAAACTAAAGGGATGATCATCGAGATTTGTGACAGTTAAAACAACCTCCATCTGAGACCCTTCGATGGTGACACGTAAATCGCATTTAAACAGGTGTGGCCAGAGCGACATGGTTTTTTCATTTGAATTAAATTGTAAATGCGCCTGACTGCGATTTGGCTCATTTATAATTTCAATGGCCTTCCATGGCATTCGCCGCGCAAAACCATGTTTATCCAGGGGACC
>JAJTBH010000348.1 GCA_021287005.1 Anaerolineae bacterium | reverse complement strand
CAGACGCAGCAGGTCAAGAAATTGTTTTTTATCCGTAAAAATTCGTTTAATTTCAATCATTAAGTTTTTTTTTCAAACGGCAGAAAACAAATTTTTAAGTTAACTTTCTTTTAAACGATAACCAACACCCAGTTCCGTCAGAATATACACCGGTTGATTGGGGTCAGGTTCAATTTTCCGGCGTAAATTGCTGATGTTAACCCGCAGCAGCCGCGATTCATCCTCGTAACCCGTCCCCCATACTTTATGGATCAACTGCCGGTGAGTAATTACTTTGCCCGCGTTTTGCATCAACACTTTTAACAGGTCAAACTCGGTCGGCGTTAATGATACTTCCTTTCCGGCCAGGCTGACCTGGTGGCGCGCAATATCTACACGCAGATCATTAATTTGATATTCGGGGCTGTGTTCGGGGCCGGGCATACGGCGCATCACCACCCGCATACGTGCCATTAATCCACCCACCCCAAAGGGTTTGGTCAGATAATCGTCAGCGCCGGCATCCAACGCTTCAATTTTATCAACCTCCCGATCGCGCACCGATAAAATAATGATCGGGAGCTGCCCCCACTCGCGAATCGAGCGGGTCACCGCAACGCCGTCCATATCCGGCAGGCCCAGGTCCAGAATGATTAAATCGGGTCGGGCCTCAAGCGCCAGTTTGATAGCCTTTTCACCGTTATCGGCTTCAAATATTTCATGATGATGCAACTTTAAGGAAGCCCGTAAAAACCGTCTTATTTCAGGTTCATCATCCACGATTAATATTCGAAAATGGCTTTCTGGCATATTTTTACTTCCCGCTTTATTATAGTTTAAGTGGCAGCGAAAAGGTAATGACAACGCCGGTTTGGGGGTTGCTGGCAGAAACCGGAATATTCTCTGCACGGATATACCCCCCGTGTGTTTCCACGATGCCCTTACAAATGGATAGCCCCAGCCCGGTCCCTGAAATCCGCTGCGAGCGTGGAACCTGATAGAACTTGTCAAAAATCCTTTCAAGGTTTTCAAGCGGTATTTCCGGTCCGTAATTTTTAACCGAAAGGTGCGCCCATTCTCCATCTGACCTGGCATAAACTTCTACCGGGGAGCCGGGATCTGAATATTTACAGGCATTATCCACCAGGTTGGTTAACACCTGGGCAATCAGGACCACGTCCATGGGAATTAATGGGAAATCGGCGGGAATATCGACATTAATCTGGCGTTTAAGCGTACGCAGGGATAATTTATGTAAAACACTGCCGATTAAATCCTGTAAGTCGCCGAACTCGCGGTTTAAATGAATCGCTCCCGCCTCAAGGCGGGTCATATCCAACAGGTTTTCAACCAGATTATTAAGCTGCATGGCCTGCTGTGTGGCAGATTCAATTAATTCAATCCGCGTGTGTTGGTCGAGTTGTTCTTCGGTTTTTTTGGCGCTTTCAGAATCTCTGAGGCTGGTTAATACACCGGTAACTGTCGCCAGCGGTGTGCGCAGCTCATGCGATATGGAATTAAGCAAAGCCGTCTGTAACTTTTCGGTGTTACGCAGCATTTCGCTTTGCGCCGCTTTTTCGCCCAGGTTGGCCCGTTCAATGGCCAATGCCGCCAGGTTGGCAAAACTCTCAATAATGGAAGACTGGTCCAGTGACAGGGAATCATGTGTATCCAGCGGCCTGAGTCCAAGAATGCCAACCGTGCCGCCCGCCGTGATTAAAGGAATATAACGGATGTCGGCTGCCGAGAGTGTATTCGTCCCGCGCCCGGCCGGTTGCCCGTTTTTATACGCCCATTCCGCCACCGCCAGTTCTTCAGCTTTCATGGTAAACCCCTGCGTAGAAGCACTAACCGCCAGCGTTTTGCCATTGGAGAGTAATACAACCACCTGCCGGTTAAACATCTGCCCCACATTCCGTACCACAACATCCAGAACCTGCTCCAGGGAACTGGCGCCGGTTAATTCACGACTCAACATGTTTAAGGTGCGCGCGTGATGTTCGCGTTTTTTTAACACATCCACCTGGTTGCGCAGCATGGCCGCCGAGTTGCTGATAATAACACCGACAACCAGCAAGCCAATGAAGGTGATAATATACTGGGTATCATAAACCGAAAAAGTTAAACGCGGATCGATAAAGAAAAAGTCAAAAGCCAGCACACTGGTAAATGAAGATAAAATGGCGGGGCCGCGACCCAGAAAAATGGCCGACAGCACCACCACGGTTAAAAATATCATCACCAGGTTTACCGGGGCAAGGTAAACACTTAACGGAACACAGAGTAATGTTCCCAGAACAACCAGGAAAAAACTAAAAAAATAACGGTCCCAGGGGCGGTGCGGATGCCATTCTCTGGCGGTCTGTTGTAAAGGTTCTTCTACACCTTCATTAATAACATAAACGTCAATGTTGGCGCTGTTGCGAATGATCTGGTCGATCACCGAACCGCGAATTAATTCAAACCAGCGCGGACGCAAGGGTTTGCCGGCAATGATTTTTGTGATGTTGTGCTGGCGCGAAAAATCGATGACGGCTTTAGAGACCGACTCCGCCGACACATTAACCAGGTTGGCGCCCAATTGTTCGGCCAATTTCAGGTTTTTAAAAACACGCTCGCGATTTTGTAAAGACATTTGCAAATGTCCGGGCGTTTCTACAAATATCACATACCAATCGGCGTTTAAATCATCCGCCAGACGTCGTCCGGCGCGGATTAATCGTTCGCCCATGGGATGTGAACTGATGCAAACCAGAATACGTTCCCCGGCCGGCCACGGCCCGGGGATGGATTTGGTCTCCATGTAACTTAACATCTGGCTGTCCACCCGGTCGGCGGCGCGCCGCAAAGCCAGTTCGCGCAGGGCCGTAAGATTGCCTTTCCTGAAAAACCGCTGTAAGGCCCGGTTTGCTTGATCGGGAACGTACACTTTGCCGTCCTGCAAACGCCGGATCAACTCGTCGGCCGGCAGGTCAATCAGTTCAATTTCATATGCCTGGTCGACAATCCCATCCGGCACGGTTTCGCGCACCCTGACGCCCGTGATTTGAAAAACCACATCATTCAGGCTTTCCAGATGCTGAACGTTTAATGTCGTATAAACATCAATACCGTTATTTAAAATCTCCTGAACATCCTGGTAGCGTTTATTATGCCTGGAACCGGGAGCATTGGTGTGGGCCAGTTCATCCACCAACACCAGCTGCGGGCGTCTTGATAAAATGACGTCCAAATCCATTTCCGGGATGTTCGTACCGCGGTAATCCACATTTAAACGTGGGGCAAGTTCCAGGCCGTCCAACAATGCCGTGGTTTCGCGCCTGCCATGCGTTTCCACATACCCTACCAAAACATCCAGGCCTTCCGCCTTTCGCTGGTGGGCTGCCTCCAGCATGGCATAGGTTTTACCCACACCGGCCACATAACCCAGGAAAATTTTCATCCGGCCGTGTTGGCGGCCGGATTCTTCACTTTTAATCTTCTTTAACAATTCGTCCGGGTCGGGACGTTGATATGATTCATTCATATGTTTATTTTATCTCATCCAGAGCCAGATTCAATTTAAGCACGTTGACTCGCGTCTCACCCAGAAAACCAAATTGAGGTCCTTCACTATGGTTTTTGATTAAAGTTAAAACCGTATCAAGCGGCAGCCCCCGCGACGACGCTACCCGGTCTGCCTGGTAAACCGCGGCTGCCAAACTGATATGCGGATCCAGTCCACTGCCCGAGGCGGTTAGCAGGTCTACCGCAACGGGCGTCGAACTTTTTCCGCCCGCATTAAGTAAAGCTTCCAGGCGTTGATTTATCGCCTCGTCGAGTTTTGGGTTTAATACGCTGTAATTACTGCCACCCGAAGCGGAAGCATTATAAGGAAACTCAGCAGTAGACGAGAGCCGCCCCCAAAAATATTTTGGTTGATCAAATTGTTGGCCGATCAACTCTGACCCAAGCACCTGCCGGTCCCTAAGAAGCAGGCTGCCGTTGGCCTGGTTGGGGAAAAACACCTGTGCCAGCCCCGTAATCACCAGCGGATAAACAATGCCGGTCAGAACTGCCAGGACGGCCAGTAAAATTGAAGCGGATTTTATTTGTTTAATCATAATCTTGTTCCTGTTCTATCATTAATAAACCGGCGTTTAATAAAAACCAACCGTTTTACAAATTTT
>JAJTBH010000347.1 GCA_021287005.1 Anaerolineae bacterium | reverse complement strand
GGCCTTTCTGCGTTTCAACCAGCAAAAAGCTGGCCTGGGGAGAACCGGTGTTGGTGGAACTGGACGCCATGGCCAACGGTTATTTTAACGATTTAACGCGTACATTTTTTGTCGGCACACCCGATGCACGCGCCAAAAATGTGTTTGATGTGGTGCACGAGGCGGTGACCAGCGTGATTGCCGCGGTTAAGCCGGGCGTGCGCTGCGCCGACCTGGATGCGATTGCCCGCAAGGTGATCGACAAAGCCGGTTATGGCGAATATTTTAACCACCAGTTGGGGCACGGGGTCGGTTTGCAGTTCCATGAGCCGCCCACCCTGCACCCGGCCAGCCAGGACATATTGGAAGAGGGCATGGTGTTTGCCATTGAACCGGCCATTTATATTCCCGGTTTTGGCGGCGTGCGTCTGGAAGATAACCTGGCCGTCACGGCGGACGGTGTTGATAATCTCTGTCCCTTCCCGCAGCGGGTGGATTAATTAATGGCCTGGTTGTAGTCGAGAGATACTTAAATAATAAGCGGGGGTCGCAAACGCGACCCCCGCAAAAATTTAATTTATTAAGCGGTTAAGACACTTTCAATACGTTCAGCCGCCCAATCAACTTCATCGCGCGTGATGACCAGCGGCGGAGCGAAACGAATTACATTATCATGGGTTTCTTTGCAGAGCAGTCCCTTGCCCATCAGACTCTGGCAGAAACGGCGAGCGCCGCCGGCTTCGGGATATAATTCCACGCCAATCAAAAGACCTTTGCCGCGCACTTCTTTGACATACGGGCTTTTAATGGCATGCAGTCTTTCCATGAAATAATCGCCCATTTTTGCGGCGTTTTCAATCATGCCTTCTTCAATCAATACTTTTAAGGCTGTGCGTGCCACGGCGCAGGCCAGCGGGTTGCCGCCAAAGGTGCTGCCGTGATCGCCGGGTTGAAAGACGCCCAACACTTCCTTGTTGGAAAGCACGGCCGAGATGGGATAAAAACCGCCGGCCAGGGCTTTACCGATCATGGTCAGGTCGGCTTCGACGCCTTCATGTTCTTCGGCCAGCAGGCGGCCGGTGCGGCCCAGGCCGGTTTGAATTTCATCGGTCATCATGGCAATATTGTGGCGAGTGCAGATTTCACGCACCTGTTTGAGGTATCCCATTGGCGGCACGATGATGCCAGCCTCGCCTTGAATGGGCTCGACCAAAAAGGCCACCGTATTGGGGGTGATGGCTTTTTCCAGGGCTTCGGCGTCGCCAAAGGGGATGATCTTAAAACCGGGGGTAAAGGGTGAATAGCCGTCGCGGTATTGTTTTTCGGTGCTGAAACCGATGATGGTGATGGTGCGGCCGTGGAAGTTGTTTTCGCAAACGATGATTTCAGCCTGGCCTTCGGGAATGCCCTTGGTGCGATAACCCCATTTCCGCACGGCTTTGAGGCAGGATTCAACCGCTTCGGCGCCGCTGTTCATTGGCAGGGCCATGTGTGAGTGGGTTAAATCGCATAATTCCTTGTAAAAAAGACCCAGTTGATCGTTGCGAAATGCACGTGACGTGAGGGTTAACTTGTCAATTTGATCGTGCATGGTTGCGGCGATTTTGGGGTGGCAGTGGCCCTGATTAACGGCGGAATAAGAAGAGAGACAATCCATATACTTGTTGCCGTCGACATCCCAGACCCAAATCCCTTTAGCGCGGGTAAGCACCACATCCAATGGTTTGTAATTGGTGGCGCCGTATTCGTTTTCAAGTTGAATGTATTGTTGTGTGTTCATTGTGATCACTCCTGTTCTGTTTCGAGAAAATTTATCTAAATAATAACAAACTCGTTTTGATCACCCATTACGTTTTATTTTTTTGTAAGGGCAACGTAACCGGTGAGCAGTGGATTGATGATAACTACCAGGCCAATCGGTTTAAACACTCGAATGAATGGGAGCTGATGATCACGGGTCGCACAAATCCGACCAGTAAATTGAGCGGGTATCCAGATGCAGGTGGTTAATTAAAAAACGTAAACCAACCGGCCGCGGGGAAAACTGCTGCAGGAGCTTTTTTTCTCGTGATTTTTTTAGCTGGTAACGAATCGAGCTCATACGTCCGTCCGCTGAAGGAGTCCATCAGAACCTGATGGTATGGAAAAATTATAACATTATGCAAGGGACTGTAAGGCCTTGATTTTTAAGCAGTTTTTATGGATTCTGAACAAATGTCTTGACAGGCGATTTTTTACCTGTATAATCTTAAAAATTAAACAATTCTGGATTTTAAAAAATGCCTGCTAACCTGATCGTCATTATTATTATTTCGATTTCGGCCCTCATTATTATTGAGAGCCCGTTTCCGGTTGGGTTGGCTGAAGTAGAAATAAAACGATAAAAAGTAGTATCTCCGAGTAAATAAAAAGCCACCCGACCAGAGGGTGGCTTTTTTTATTATTTTTTTGCAATTGTGGAGGAGGAGCCATGATAGAAATTTACGACACGACTTTACGAGACGGTACCCAGCGCAGTGATATTTCTCTCTCATGCAACGACAAAATTGTGGTTGCCAAAAAGCTGGATGACCTGGGTGTAACCTTCATTGAAGGCGGCTGGCCGGGGTCCAACCCCAAAGATGTGGAGTTTTTTGACAAAGCCAAAGACATGCAGTGGAAAAATGCCAAAATATCCGCTTTTGGCTCCACCTGCCGCGCCCATACCGCCCCCGAAAACGATGCCAATATCAAGGCGTTAATCGATTCTCAAGCGCCGGTGTGCACCCTTTTTGGTAAAACCTGGACGCTGCATGTAACCGAAGTGCTGCGTACCACTCTGGATGATAATTTACGCCTGATTGAAGAAAGCCTGGCTTATCTAAAAGCCAACGGACGGCGTGTGATTTATGACGCCGAACACTTTTTTGACGGTTATAAAGCCGATCCGGTATATGCCCTGGAAACCCTGCAGGCGGCCATGCGCGGCGGCGCCGAAACTCTGGTGTTATGTGATACCAACGGCGGCATGTTGCCCTGGCAGGTGGCTGAAGTGGTGCGCACCGTAAAGAGCAAGGTGACCATTCCGCTGGGCATTCACGCCCATAATGACGGCGAATGTGCGGTGGCCAATTCGTTGTCGGCTCTGAATGAAGGTTGTGTGCATGTGCAGGGTACCATCAACGGTTATGGCGAACGCTGCGGAAATGCCAACCTGTGTTCCATCATCCCCACGCTGGAGTTAAAGATGGGGCAGCAGTGCCTGCCCGAAGGCAACCTGACGCGTATGTATGAAGTTTCGCATTTTATGGCTGAAATTGCCAATCTTGCGGCAGATGAACACCTGGCTTATGTGGGTAAATTTGCATTCGGTCATAAGGGCGGTTTACATGTGGCGGCCATGCGCCATAATGAAAGTTCCTATCAGCATATTGAACCCGAAAAAGTGGGCAATAAAATGCGCGTGGTGGTTTCGGAGCTTTCCGGACGCGGTACCATGTTAACCAAAGCCGAAGAATACCAGGTTAATCTGGGCAGCAGCGCCGATGCAGTGGATGCGCTGGATCAGATTAAAGCATTGGAAGCGACCGGTTTTTCATTTGAGGCGGCTGAGGCTTCGGCGGTTTTATTGTTAAAACGACGCGAACCGGGTTATAAAGCGCCCTTTGAATTAGTCGACTTTTCGGCCATTGTCGAACATCGCCGTGGACGCGGTATTTTCTCGGAAGCTATGGTTAAAGTGCGCATCGGGGATGAAATTTTACATACGGCCGCCGAGGGCAACGGCCCGGTGGGTGCGTTGGACCTGGCGCTGCGAAAGGCGCTGCTGGGACATTATCCCAAGTTAAATCATTTCCAATTGGCCGATTATAAGGTGCGTATTCTGGATGGCAATAACGGCACCAGCGCCACGACGCGTGTATTGATTGATACACAAAATGGCAAAAGCAGTTGGACCACGGTGGGCGCCAGTACCAATATTATTGAAGCATCCTGGCAGGCCCTGGCCGATTCAATTGAATACGGCTTGAGTATGGCATCCTGATCTTTAAATTAATGGGTGAGGTGGGTTGAGCCGGTTTATATGGATGTTAAACGGATCAGCCCACCTTTATTTAATTAAAAACGGGTTATTGGATCAAAAACATCACGATATAATCAATATCATAAAAGAGGTCTTGAGATTGTTTGTAATTAATGGGA
>JAJTBH010000346.1 GCA_021287005.1 Anaerolineae bacterium | reverse complement strand
TATGAAACGGAACCCCCCGTTCCCGGCAGACGGCGCTAATTTCTCTAATCGGGTTGATCGTCCCAATTTCGTTATTGGCGTAAATCACAGAAACCATGGCCGTTTCGGGTCGAATCATGTGGGCAACATCCTCGGCGGAAACCCGACCAAACTCGTCAACCGGCAGCATCTCCAATATAAACCCAAACCGGTCGGCCAATTGCGCGGCGGTATGAGAAACGGCGTGATGTTCTACCTCGCTGATTAAGATATGGTTTGCGCCACGTTTTTCCAATTGTTGAAGCGCTCCACCCCTTAAAGCAAGGTTATTCCCCTCGGTGCCTCCACTGGTAAAAAATATTTCTTCGGGACGCCCATTAATTAATGTCGCCACTTTTCGACGCGCATACATTAACGCTCCTTCTGCCTGTTGACCAAAAAAATGCGTGGAAGAAGGATTTCCAAAAGTTTGTGAAAAATAGGGTAACATCGCATTTACCACACGTTCATCCACCGGTGTAGTTGCTGCGTAATCCAGGTAAATTCGAGAATTTTGATTCATATTTTAACCTTAATAATATGTCAATTATAGCATACTAGCCGGTTAATATTTCTGAAAATTAATATATATTTGGTCATAATTATGAATATTTTTTGGATAAATTAAATTCTCTCATCACCCAATCATTGATATAATAAGTATTGGATATACGATCCTGGTTTAATGATTTTGATCTTGTACAGGAAAATTAATAAAAACGAAGGGCGATTCTATGGTTAATAAAATTAAATTTGGAACAGACGGATGGCGCGCAGTTATCGCTGAAGATTATACATTTGACAATGTACGGCGCTGTGCCCAGGGATACGCCAGTTATATGCTTAAACAGGGCAACGCCGGTAAATGGTTTGTTATCGGGCATGACAAACGTTTTCATTCAGAAAACTTTGCTCTGGCTGCTGCCGAGGTATTAGCCGGCAATGGACTGAATGTTTACCTGACCGATGGTGCAACACCTACGCCGATCATTTCTTTTTCAGTGGTTGATAAAAAGGCATCCGGTGCCATTAATATCACCGCCTCACATAACCCTCCCACCGATAACGGTTTTAAAGTCCGCGACCACAACGGTGGCGCCATTGCACCTGAAGGATTAAAAGAAATCGAAAGTTTAATTCCTGATTCCGTAGAAGATGTTAAAAAAGTACCGGCAGCAGAAGCGGAAGCTCAAGGAAAAATCGTCCGTTTTGACCCTGCCCCTGCTTATATTAAACACCTCGAAAAATTAATTGATTTAAAGCCGATTCGGGATGCCGGTCTAAAAATTGTAGTGGATTGTATGTGGGGTAATGGTGCCGGTTGGTTTAGCCGCCTGCTTGCGGGGGGTAAAACCCAGGTGATTGAAATTCATGATTCACGCAACCCGGTGTTTCCCGAAATGAAACGCCCCGAACCGATCCCCCCCAATATCAATGTTGGTTTAAAAACCACAGTTGATCAACATGCCGATGTGCTGGTGGTTACCGACGGCGATGCCGATCGGGTGGGTATCGGACGAAAAAGGCAATTTTGTTAACCAGCTTCAAGTTTATGCCCTTCTGGCGCTGTATATGCTCGAAGTTCGCGGCGAACGGGGTGCCATCGTCCGTACGCTTTCCACCACGGGCATGCTCGACAAACTCGGCAAAATTTATAACGTCCCCGTTTACGAAACAGGCGTCGGGTTTAAATATGTTGCACCCAAAATGATTGAAACCAACGCCCTTTTAGGCGGTGAAGAATCCGGCGGTTTTGCGTTCCGTGGTAATGTTCCCGAACGAGATGGTATTCTGGCCGGCCTTTACATCCTTGATATGATGGTGAAATTGGGTAAAAAACCGACTGAATTGATTGAATTTTTATATACCAAAACCGGACCGCACTATTATGATCGCATTGACAGCGCCTTTTCCGGTGATCGCCAATCTCGCGAACAAACTGTGTTAAACGCCAAACCCGCTGAAATAGCCGGATTAAAAGTGACCAGTTTAAATACGACCGATGGTTTTAAATTTAACCTTGAAGACGGCGGATGGATGTTAATTCGTTTTTCGGGAACAGAACCCATCATCCGCGTTTATTGTGAAACAACACACGAAGATAAAGTCGCCGCCATATTGCAGGACGGTTTAAAAATTGCCGGTTTAAAATAATAATCCGTGGATTTCGTTGATACGCATTGCCACCTGGATTACAACTCGCTGCAGGCAGATATTGAAGCTGTCCTGCAGCGAGCTTTTGAGGTGGGCGTCAATAAAATAATTGTTCCCGGAACCGATCTGGCATCCAGTAAGATGGCCATTAAATTGGCTGATACTTACCCGTTTATTTACGCCGCAGTCGGGATTCACCCCAATGAAGCCCAACAATGGCAGGAAAATGCGTTGACCGACTTACGAATTCTGGCCAATCATCCTAAAGTTCTGGCTATTGGCGAAATTGGGCTTGATTTTTACCGTGATTTTGCCTCACCGGAATTACAGGATTTGGCGCTTCGAGAACAATTAAACCTGGCAGCGGAAGTACATAAACCCATCATTCTGCATTGTCGTGAAGCGATGCCCGCCTTATGGCCAATTATCTCCGACTGGCGCCAAAAATTGGGTAACGTCCTGATTAATCGTCCGGGTGTATTCCATTCTTTTGATGCAGACCTTATAATAGCAAAAGAAATTATTAACGCAGGCTTTTTTATCGGTGTCGGCGGTCCAATAACGTATAAAAACGCGTTAAACCGGCAAAATTTAATCACGCAATTAAATCTTGAAAAATTGGTACTCGAAACCGATGCGCCTTTTTTGCCACCACACCCATATCGCGGTAAAATTAATGAACCGGCATACATACCGATTATTGCTGAAAAAATTGCGCAGTTAAAAAAATGTTCCATCCAATTAATTGCCGATTCAACTACCCGGAACGCCGAATTTTTATTTCAATGGAATGGATAATTTGAACCAGTTGCTCTCATTTTCATCTTTAGTTCAAGAAGATCTCTCAAATGTTGAAAACCGTTTAAGAAATTCGGTCAAAGCTGATTTTCCTGCCCTTGAATCAGCGCTGGAATTAATATTTAAATCTGGCGGAAAACGAATTCGTCCTACCATGATTTTGCTGGCCGGGCGAATGATTAATGCGCCTCATGAAAAACTGGTTACGCTGGCAACAGCCATTGAAATGTTGCATACGGCGACTCTGGTCCATGATGATTTAATTGATAATGCAATTTTACGGCGCGGCTCCCCCACGTTAAATACACACTGGTCTCCGGGTGCAACGGTACTGACGGGTGACCTGGTATTCGCCTGTTCGGCACGTCTGGCGGCTGAAATTGATTGTATTCCGGCCATGAAACTGTTTTCACAAACATTAATTGATATTGTTAATGGTGAATTAAATCAAATGTTTGAAAGCCGCTATCGGCCCAATCGTGAAGCTTATTTCCGGCGAATTTTTGCCAAAACAGCCTCCATGTTTCAAACCGGCACTGTTTCTGCCTCTTTGATCACGGCCGATGATCCACAGGTTAAAAAAGCCATGAGTGATTACGGTTACAACGTTGGAATCGCTTTCCAAATTATTGATGACATTCTTGATTTTACCGGTGAACAAACCACGGTTGGAAAACCGGTTGCCAGCGATTTGCGCCAGGGACTGGTTACTTTACCGGCATTAATTTATTTGGAAGAACATCCCGATCAGCCGGATTTTACTGACCTGCAACATTGTGAGAATGGCCAGGCTAATGAAATAATTAATCATCTGGTAGAGGATATTCGGGCCAGCAACGCCATTCAAAAAGCGCATGCACAGGCCTGCGAATACGTCGAAAATGGTCTTAAATCATTGGATATCTTCCCGGACAGCCCCGAGAAAAGGGCTATGCAGGAACTGGCATCATATATTGTTGAGCGTAATTTTTAGGATTCTGAATGTTAAAGTTTGGGTTTAAACAAAAAAATCCACTAAAAAAGTGGATTTTGGAGTGCGCTGGGGGGGACTTGAACCCCCACGCCTTGCGGCACATGGCCCTCAACCATGCCTGTCTGCCAATTCCAGCACCAGCGCAATTGCTCCGTTATTATAATCGGCAATCTGTGCGTGTCAAGCAAATCAAAAGAATTTCCATTAACTATTTTTAGTGAGGCAAAAA
>JAJTBH010000345.1 GCA_021287005.1 Anaerolineae bacterium | reverse complement strand
CCCGCTCCATAATCGAGAGCGGAATTGTGTCGGGGCATGCGCTGGAAATAGGTCATGGGCCGGGTTACCTGGGTCTCGAATGGCTGAAAAATACAACCCAAACCAGGTTGACCGGTCTTGATATCAGCCCGGATATGAGTCGTCTGGCCATGCAAAACGCACGCTCGTATGCTTTAAAGGATCGGGTTAAGTATGATTGTGGTCGCGGAGACGATTTACCTTATGAAGATAATTTATTTGATGCCGTTTTTACCAATGGTTCCTTGCATGAATGGAGTAATCCATTGGAGACATTTAACGAAATTTTTCGGGTGTTAAAACCCGGAGGTCTGTATTTCATTTCTGATTTGCGTCGGGATATGCCGTTTTACATGCGTTATTTACTATGGTGGGGTACAAAACCGGCATTTATTCGACCTTATTTAATATCTTCCATTAATGCGGCTTATACTGCAGGTGAAATAAAGGGGATGCTAAAACGTTGTTTAACGAATACAGCTCTAGTTGAATCACAATTAATCGGAATAAAAATTACAGGGAAAAAATGAGGAGGTAAAAAATGCCACAAATAACACCTGGAGGAAAATATATTTATGGGTGGAGCAGGGTCAATTTGTACTCCGAATTTTATATTCCTCCGGAAACCATGAATGAATATCAATTTGAAGAAAATACGAATGTAATTGTTATTTCCGGATCAAAAACTTCACGCGGAATTTGTCTTGCAAACCGTGCCAGGATGCTCAATTCAAAATTAGAAGGGCTGTTTACTCAATTCCCCGATTTATCCGAAAATGCGGATTGGTGCGAAAAAATTCATCATTATAAGGGACGTTTGTATACGACAATCAAGATTTCAAACGGAGGACGTCTCGTTTTAAACGCATCCATAAAACAACATTTTGGTATAAATCCAAATGACAACCTGTTGCTCATTCGGGGCAGTCATCTGGCTTGTGTTTGCGCCCTTTGTGGCCCGTTGGTGACGCGTGCGCGTTCCACTACCTTATTACAACAGTTTGAGTAATAAAACATCCCCTGGTATTGGTTTGATGCCAGGGGATGCGAGTTTATTATTAACTTTCAACCGGCCGATTTGGATTTGCCGGAGCATGTCCCTTGCGAATCCGTTCTTCCTGACGATAAAATTCGTATCCATCCCAGAGAGTGGTTAATCCCAGGATTCCAAGGGCAGCGGAGAGCAGATTATCTTGAGAGAAAAGACTGCCGCCGATAAACAGGGCGCCCAAAACCAGGATGACTGGTGCGGGGCGGGTCCCATAATCATAATTTAATTTTCTTACCAGAACATGACCGATGCCAATCGTGAAAAATGTAAGACCGGCCAGAATTAAACCGGAAAATTGCAGATTCATTTTGTTTAGCCTCCGTGTTTTCCGTGGGAATGTTTTGATTGCACGCCGGATTTTGAATATTCTGCGGCTCTGGCAGGATTGACGGGGAAAATACCATCCCTAACACGTTCTTCTTGATGAGGAAGTTCAATAGCTCCCCATAAAACGGTGCCGGCAAAAATACCCAGCAAAGCGGATATTGTAAAATCACCGACAAATAAAGAAATAACAATTAGAATAAATCCAATTGTTAAAACCAACCCGAAGGGTTTTGCGCCAAAATAATATTCCAGTTTAATAACCCAAAAAAAACCAAAACCTACCACCAACAGTGTAAACAGCCCGATCATTATTCCAGTGTAATTGATCATTATTCCAGTGCACCTCATTTATTAAATATAGAAGTATCACATTTTAAAGGGTTATGCTTACAAATTCAAGCAAATATTTATGAAAATATTTTTTCTATAACAAAATTAAAAAGTGAGATTCTTTGCGATTATATTGCTAAATTTCTGGTATCATCAGTAAAAAAGAATAACAGTAAAGGGAAATATCATGTTTGTAATCATGGGTACCAAAGAAAAAAATAAAGAAACCGGACATGGAGAGTTTTTTTGCCCGGCATGTAAAGTTACCAGGCATTATATCAAATACGAATCGGCGCCATATTTTTCCCTGTATTTTGTTCCGCTGTTTAAATTGGGTTCAGAAAAAAAATATATCCAATGCCAGGTCTGTCACAATATTTTTTCAACATCCGTGTTGTCTCAAGACGCCAGGAGAATGTCCTTGCTGGCGGTGGTTAATGACCTTGAAAATGAACTTAAAAGCGGCACACCTTCGCATGTAATTTACCATAAATTGGTTGCCAAAAACTTTGATGAAAATCTAGCCAGGGTGCTTTCGATATCGTTGCTGGGCAATACACCCAAAGTATGCCATAAATGCAAGTCATATTTTCATGAAAGAGTTAATCTTTGCACTAATTGCGGCGCCAGCCTTGCTGATAATTCGGATGTTACATTTTTAGAAGAGAAAAAAGCGGCAGATAAAATATTAAAGGAATTAAAAGGGTAAATTAAGCTGCCATTCAACAGTGGAGCGGTTCAATTTTAAAGGCTATCAGATAAAGGATTAATAAACCGGCAGGGTTGGGTCCACCGATCGAGCCCAGGCGTTGATGCCGCCTTTTAAATTTTTGACCTTTTTAAAACCTGCACTGAGCAACAATTCAAGAGCCCTGGCAGAGCGTGTTCCTCCTTTGCAAAATACGACCATCTCACGCGTGCTGTCGAGTTCGGATAGCCGGGTTGCGAGGTTCCCCAAAGGAATATTTACCGCCTTGGGCAGCCATGAAATCTGCAACTCATGCGGTTCGCGAACATCCAGAAGCAAGGGCGGTTCTGATGTGTTTAATAAATCGGCTAACTGTGGTGCTTCGATATCCCAGCTTTTGCCAGCAGAACCTTCATCGGGATCGTGCCCCGGAATTCCGCAAAACTCCTGGTAGTCTATTAACGCTTTGATGTCGGCATTCGGTCCGCAAATGCGGCAATCGGGATTTTTGCGTAAATTGACATAATCAAATGACATATCGAGCGCATTATATATAAGCAGTTTGCCGGATAACGGTGAACCGATTCCAATCAAGAATTTTAAGGCTTCTGTGGCTTGAAGGGTACCGATAGTGCCAGGCAAAATACCGAGAACGCCTCCTTCGGCGCAACTTGGAACCAGGCCGGGCGGTGGTGGGTTAGGAAACACACAGCGATAACAGGGACCTGTCTGAGCGTTAAACAAACTGACCTGACCGTCAAACCGGAAAATTGAGCCATAAACGTTTGGTTTACCCAATAAAACACAAACATCATTGGTCAGATATCGTGTCGGAAAGTTATCCGTTCCATCGATAAGGATATCGTAATCCGCGGCAATTTTAAACGCATTGGCGCTGGTGAAAGGCTCGTTATAAACATCCACCTGAATTTCGGGGTTTAAATCCAATAAGCGCGCTTTTGCGCTGTTTACCTTCAATTTTCCGACGGTGGAAGTGCCATGAATTATCTGGCGTTGTAAATTACTGAAATCTACCACGTCAAAATCAAGCAGCCCAATCCGTCCAATGCCGGCCGCAGCGAGGTATAACGATACGGGAGACCCCAATCCGCCGATGCCGATGACCAGGGCTGACGAATTTTTTAACTTTCTTTGGCCGTCAAGACCGACTTCCGGAATGAGCAAATGGCGTGAATAACGCAATATTTCAGCGTGTGATAAACCTGATGGCATAAATTATCCTTAATATTAAAGAGTGTAAAAAATTTATTTTTGACACTAGAGATTATTAAATTTCACCGACCAAAACATCCGGCTCATACGCCACTTTTATGAAAACGGATGTGCCTTTTTCAGGAAACGAATCGATTTTAATATCAGCACCGATTAATTGGGCGCGTTCATGCAGCCCCAACAGACCAAAATGACCTTTTTCAGCCAACTCGCTCGGTTGAATGGATACATCAAAACCCTTACCGTCATCCTGAATAAAAATTACCAGGGCATTGTCATTAAAGTTTACTTCAACCTGTGCCTTTAAAGCCTGAGCATGATGAATTATATTGTTAAGTGATTCTTGAACCATGCGGTAGAGCGACATCTCGACCTGCGGAGAAAACCGGCGTTCAAGACCCATTGTGGTAAATGAAATTAATGGATTTCCATCGTTTTGTTCCATTTCGCGCACCAACATTTTTAAAGATGTTACCAACCCCAGGTCTTCAAGATATATGGGCCGTAAGCCTCTAATGACGCGCCGCAAATTATTCATA
>JAJTBH010000344.1 GCA_021287005.1 Anaerolineae bacterium | reverse complement strand
CGCCAACGGCAGCGGTGAGGTATAAACTTGCTGAATGTTTAATTCCTGCAAGGCATTTAAAACCCCAAGAACATCAATCAGGGTATCATCGCCGCCGACCTCATGTAAGTGAATTGAATCAATGGGGATATTATGAATACCGGCTTCCACAGCGGCGATTTTTTGGATAACGGAACAGGCGCGAGACTTAATCTCCTCCGAAAAATCAGCCTGGTTGATAATTGCGAGCAACTCACTCAGATGGCGCTCCGTTTCTTTGCGCGGGGTAATCACAGTCACCTGGCAGGCAGCCAGAGCGCCTTTCATCACACGCTCCACCCGGATGTCACAATCCGCTAACCCAAGTTTTTTGATCACCGTTCTTAACCCCTCTTCGGATGCTCCGGCATCCAATAAGGCGCTCAAGAGCATATCGCCACTCACGCCGCCAACACAATCAAAATAAACTATCCGCATCGTTTTCCTCCCAACACCATATGGGCGCAGACGCCCGCTCCAAAGCCATTATCGATATTAACCACCGATACACCCGGGGCACATGAATTTAACATTGCCAACAAGGCCGTCAGGCCATTAAAACTGACCCCGTAACCGACGCTGGTCGGCACCGCAATGGTCGGGCAGGATACCAGCCCCCCGATGACGGTGGCCAGTGCGCCTTCCATTCCGGCAACGGCAATTACGCAAGATGCCTGCCACAATTTTTCCCGTTTTTCCAACAAACGGTGAATGCCGGCCACGCCGACGTCGTAAATGCGTTCCACACGTGTTCCCAGTAATTCCACCGTCAGGGCTGCTTCTTCGGCCACCGGCAAATCGGAGGTTCCCGCACTGACCACAGCCACGTAATGTTCGGTTTGCGGTTCCGGAAATTTTCCAACGGCAATCAACCGCGCCGCCTGATAATCGCGTGCATCCGGATGATTAACCCTTACGGCCTCCACAGCCGCCCGCGATGCGCGGGTAACAATGGCACTGCCGTTAGCAGCGACCATACGATCGACAATGATGGATATTTGCTCGGGTGTTTTACCGGCCCCATAAATTACCTCCGGCACACCGGTGCGCAAAGCACGATGGTGGTCTATGATTGCCACCGTGCTTTCTTCAAAAGGCAAATCGCGTAAGATGGTTAACGCCTGATCGACGGAGCATTTTTGGGTGGATACTTCTGTTAATAATGAAAACAATTGAGATTGGTTCATATCCGGTCCATTAAGATTAATGCATGGTATAACCGCCATCCACGGCAATGGTCTGCCCGGTAAGATACGAAGCGCCGGATGAGGCTAAAAACACCACCATTTCCGCCACATCTTCGGCAAGCGTCAAACGGCGCAGGGGCACCTGAGTCAGGTACTGGTCAAGCGCAAACTTCGGGAACGTTTGCGCCGTCATTTCATTATCCACAATACCGGGTGCTATGGCATTCACGGTGATATTCATGGATGCCACTTCGCGCGCCAGGGCACGCGTAAAGCCAATTACACCGGCCTTGGAAGCTGCGTAATGTGTAAAACCGACCGCGCCAACCAACCCGCTGACCGAAGCCATATTTATGATTCGCCCAGCGGCGTTAGCCTGGCGCATGGCCGGCAGCGCCGCCTGACAACAAAGAAAAACGCCTTTTAAATTTACGGCAATCACCCGATCCCAATCGCTTTCAGACATGGTTGCCAGCGGCGCAATCGGGAAAACCCCGGCGTTATTAACCAGAATATCCAACCGCCCCAGGGTGTTAACACAGGTTTCCACCATCGATAAAACGGCCTGTTTGCTGGTCACATCCACCCGGCAGGCTGCACTGCGGTTATTCAGGCTGTTTATTTCAGCAGCCACACCTTGTGCGGCAGCCAGGTCGATATCGGCCACCAGAACATCCGCCCCGGCCATTGCCAGTTTTAAACATATCTCCCGGCCAATTCCACGCCCCCCACCGGTAACAATTGCTGTTTTATGGGATAACGATTCCATTTTTCTCCTGTTTTATCCACGAACCAGACCGATTACCTGCCCCACCCGGGCTTTTTCGCCCACTGCCACACGAATTTCAAGCAAGATGCCATCCACCGGTGATGAAGCATAAAGGGCAATTTTTTCAGTAGTCATCTCAACCAGATCTTTACCCTGCTGCACAGTGTTCCCCGGGTCGACCATCCAACGCCTTATCGTCACTTCCTGATTTCCATCCGCCGTAGGCGGTACGGTTATTTCATAATTCATGCTGTTTCTCCTTTAAAGCTTTGAAATTAATTTCCTGCCTGATATCACCCAGAGAACGGGATTGAAAAACGATTAAAAATTCATCTTCCAGGGTTTTTAACAAAACCTTTTCCACCTGCTCTATTTGCACCTGTCTGCCCAATTCGGCCTGCATGGAGGTTACCGGCATAGCCACTACCCCGCACGGGTTAATATACTTAAATGGAATTAAATCCAGATTGATATTAAGTGACATGCCGTGGAAGGTGAAACCATGCCGAACGCCTATGCCAACGGCACCGATTTTGGCCGGCCCAACCCACACGCCGGGAAAATCATGCAGGTTAATCGCGGGAATGCCAAAAACCGACAATGTTTTTAACAAAACCTGCTCAAGGGCATGCATATACTGATTGGCATTCAGGTTCAAGTCACCCAGAAACAAAAGGGGAGAAAGGATTAATTGACCGGGACCATGATAGGTAACATCACCGCCGCGATTGACCTCAATCACCTCAAAACCTTCCCGTTCCAAATCTTCAGCCGGCAAGAGGATATTATTTCGGCTGCCTGAACGACCGATCGTAAATGTCCGCGGGCTTTGTTGTACAATCACAGTCGCCGGCAAACAAGCCAACATTCTGGCAGACAGAATTTCTTCCTGAATCTTAAAAGCCTCGTTATAAGACATCAATCCCAGGTTAAGCCAATATGCATCCGTTTTTTTCATTTTCGGTATTTAAGCCTGCATGTTTTTTATAGGACCAGCGTCGGCGCAAATAATATAAATGCGCCGGCGCTGTGTGCCAATTTATGCGTTAAGAATCAGGAAAATCAGGCAATGGCCTTTTTATAAAGTCCCTGCAAATCGCCATTTAATTGTGAGAAGATATAAACCGGTGTGCAGCCGGGGCGATAAATCACTTCCTTGGCCAGCTTAATCGCCTCACGAATATTGTTGGCAGTCGGGAAATATTCCCAGCAGTCGCCAATGACAAACAGGGTTTTACCGCGGGCAAATTCGGGGTCAAAATCAGGCAAACCGCCGCTAACAAAAACACAGTCACCCACTTTTTGGCGAAAATCACCAAAATCAATCCCGCATAAAACAAAGCTGTCCAGTGCGCCGCGAATGTTAACATAACATCCCGGGCAGGATTGCTGGGTAAACACATCCAGCCCTGCATACATACCCACCGGATCTTGATTGGCGCGGCGGAAGAAACGTCTTACGCTGGACGGGGCAATGCCGGTGTGTTCAATGTGGCTCAATCGGCGCTCGCCCAGGCCCTCGGTATAAGCCATGCGTACGGCAGAGATTTCATCTTCTTCGAAGCCCATGATATAACCGGTCACCGCATCCACAGCCACAGTATCCTGTCCGGCAATGATCAGGTTCATTTCCACCGGGTCGCCGGCATGCGGGCCCTGGCCTTCCATGGCGATGACACCATCGATGATGGTTAAGTCTGCCTTGCGAATGCGAAATTCATCCACCACTTTGGCATTGATATCGTTGCGGTGCTGTCCCTGCTGGTACATATGCAGGCCTTTACCATCCACGCCGTCCTGGCTGGGATGGTAATTCGGGCCAATACCCTGCCAGTTAGCCAGGCCCAGAGTCACGGTCTTGGCCAGATGCACCTTCATTTTGGGCAGGTTGATGATCACATCGGCATCCAGGAAGGGTTTAAATACTTTATATTTCTTAAATGCCTTCCCGGTGGGCACTTCCACATCCACAGTGGGTTGTTCGTCAAAATAAATCACCTCATCGGCACCGCCCAACAAAGCCGCTTCTTCCATGCCCGATGTTTTAAAGGCAATGCTGGCACGCCCAACATGTTTACCCAGAGACGGGTTATCCCCCACCACAACTTTACCGGCTTTTGAGTTCTTTTTAAAGTAGCGTGTTACGGCTTCTACGGTGCGCGGATCAACCACTGCATAACTTTCGGGAGGTGCATTAAATGCCAGATTTGGTTTGATTAAGACCGTCTGACCCGGTT
>JAJTBH010000343.1 GCA_021287005.1 Anaerolineae bacterium | reverse complement strand
ATATGACTTATATTTTTCAGGGAAGGAAAAACTTCCCTCTTTGACACTGTCCTGGAATTTATATGGCGCCGGACTGGATAACATGGGCAAAGATCACGCTCCCGAAACTTTTTCCATACCCCAACCGGATGACGACCAGCTTTTAGTGCGCGTAGATAGCGTGAGCCTGTGTTTTTCGGATGTAAAGATTATTCAACAGGGCAGCAATCATCCCAAACTTTACCATCGTGATATGCAAAAAGAACCGACGCGCCTGGGGCACGAAACGGCCGTAACCGTGATAAAAGTCGGAAAAAATCTGGCCAATACCTATCATGCCGGCCAGCGTCTTGCCATGCAGCCGGATATTTTCCAAAACGGCAAAAGCACGGCTTACGGTTATACCATTCCGGGCGGTTTGATTCAATATCATTTAATCGGCAAGGAAGTGCTGGTCACCGATACCGGCGCCTGTTTATTACCGGTAGAGGACGGCATGAGTTATGTGTCGGCTTCATTGTTGGAGCCCTGGGGCTGCGTGTTTGCATCTTATACCCAGCGCCGCCGCCTGGAGCCTAAAGAAGGTGGTATCATGTGGATAATTGGTCGCAGCGATGATACCACCAACTATACTTTTTCGCGGGGTCTGGATAAACCCGAAACCATTGTTTTAACCGATGCACCCGCCAGTATTAAGAATTTGCTGAAAAACAGCCAGGCGCGTATTGTGGAACATAACGGCATTGGTCCCGATCAATATGCTTCGTTGGCGGAAGAATTAACCGGCGCCAAAGGATTTGACGATATTATTGTGCTTGATCCGCGGTCCGCAGAGACTGTTTCAGCTATCGCAAAATATATATCCCGGCGCGGTACGCTTAATTTGGTCGGAAAAGTTGCACTGGATGGGCGTGTTCCGGCGGACGTGGGGCGTTTACATTATGACTATATTGCTTTTCTGGGCAACCAGGGACCGGAAATAAGCGCCTCTTATGGCGAAGCGCGTAATCGCTGTGAATTGCAAAAAGGCGGCGTGGCTTTGTTTCTCGGCGCGGGCGGCCCCATGGGGCAAATGCATGTACAGCGTGCCCTTGAAATGGCCGATGGGCCGGCCGTGGTGATTGCCACCGAAATGAACCAATCCCGTCTGGATATCTTGCACCAGCATCTGGACCCGGTGGCCGAGAAGAATCAACGCAAGTTTATTTTGTTCGACGCCTCTCGACCCAATCAGGAACTGCGCCAACTGGTGATGGATTTAACCGGCGGCAAAGGGGCGGATGACGTGGTTTTAAGTGTGCCTTCACCGGCGCTGGCCAGTGAGGCCGCCACGTTGATGAATGAAAATGGCATGCTGGTGCTGTTTGCCGGAATGCCCAACGGCAGCCTGGCGCCGCTCGATTTCAGTTCGGTTTATTTGCATAATGCGCAGTATACCGGCACATCAGGCCTGACCATTCAGGACCAGGCGCTGGTAATGCGCAAAGCCGTAAGCGGCGATCTCTCACCGGATATGTCGCTGGCGGCCGTGGGTGGCATGAAAACGGCCCAGGCCGGTTATGAAGCCCTAATTGCAGGACGTTATCCCGGAAAAATTGCCATCTTCCCACAGCTTGTGGACATGCCCTTGATGGGCTTGGACGAACTCAAACAAAAATACCCCGCAATCGGCGATAAATTAGGCGCCGGTAATGCCTGGACCATGGAAGCTGAAAAACAATTAATTGAAACATTCTGGTCTGCTCAAGAGGCTTAATTTATGATTTATACGCTGACTTTGAACCCCGGCATTGACCGCGAGTTATCGGTTTCTGAAATCTTGTTTGATCATGTGATGCGCGCGTCTGCCTGGCGGGTGGATTGGGGTGGTAAAGGTTTTAACGTGTCACGCCTGTTAAAAAACATGCAGACTGATAGTGTAGCCCTGGGCTTTTTGGGTGGTAAAAGCGGTGAAATGCTGCGAGACGGGCTGCAATCGTTGGGTATTTCGACCGACTTCGTCTGGGTGAATGGTGAGACCCGCACCAACATCAGTATCGTAGCCGAAACGCCCTATCATTATATTAAGGTCAACGAGCCCGGTCCAACCATCAGCGCCGAACAGGTTGAAATGATGCTGCAAAAGGTCAGCGACCTGGCGCATGCGGGCGATTGGTGGGTGCTTTCGGGCAGCCTTCCGCCCGGTGTGCCGGCGGATATTTATGCACGTTTGATTAAGGTCATTCGCCAGGCGAACGCTTTTGCAGTTTTGGATTGCGAAGGTGAAGCCCTGCGGCTTGGCTGCCGGGAAAAACCTTTTTTGGTTAAACCCAACCACCTTGAAGCCGAAAAATTAACCGGTTCGACGGCACAGACTTTGCCTGATGCCATTAAAACCGCCGGATTGATTTATAAAATGGGCGCTGAAAATGTGGTTATTTCGATGGGTGAGATGGGGGCAGTGCTGGTTAACCAGTCGGGAGGCTGGACGGTATCGGCACCGGAAATTCAAATGCGTAACCCGATTGGTGCAGGCGATTCACTGGTAGGCGGCCTGGTTTGGGGCGCCAGCCGTGGTTTACCCGTTCACGAAGCCCTGAAGTGGGGGGTTGCCTGCGGCGCTGCTACTGCCAGTTTAAGTGGAACTGCTATCGGCACTTTACCCCTGGTTGAAGAACTGTATCGCAAGGTAAACTGCCAGCCCTGGAATGATCTTATTTAAGAAGAGGTTCAAATGGATTACACCCTGAAAGAATCAAAATCATTTAACAATGCCACTGTCAATCAGGCGCTTACCGCGGTTAGCCTGGCCGTCAAAGGTTTGGAAGGCAAGGTTACCAAAGAGACGCCGCAAAGCGGCGAAATTACGGCCTGGTTTAATAAGACCATTCACGGTAAAGTCCTGGGCGATAGAACCCAGATGGAGATTGCCGTTACGGAAATTGAACCCGGAACGATTCGTGTGGACGTTCAGTCTTACCCGTTGGATGCGGTGGGTCGTAAAATGATGTTTGGCGCGCGCGCGGGTGTAAATAAAACGGTGTTGACCTGGTTTATGGCGCACCTGGACCATCAGATGGAAAAGCTATCCTGTAAATAATTATTATAAGGATAGCTTTTAACCACTGGTTTTTTTATTGATGATCCGGTTCTGCTTCCAATTGTTGACAGATTGCAGGCAGTTTGAAGAAAAACGCGACTACATTCGGGTCAAAAAGAACGCCTGAGTTTTCGAGAATATACTTTTTAATATCCTCAGCTTTCCAACCCGGGCGGTATGGGCGATCTGAAATGAGGGCGTCCCAAACATCCACCACGGCGAAAATGCGTGCGGCGAGGGGAATGTCTTCTCCGGCCAAACCCCGCGGGTAACCGCTGCCGTTCCAGCGTTCGTGATGACTGTAGGGAATATCCAAAGCGGGGCGCAAATATGGGATTTCCTTAAGTAATTCATAGGCCATGACAGGGTGCTGGCGCATAATTTCCCATTCTTCCGGGGTGAGCGGCCCGGGTTTTAATAAAATATTGTCGGCAATACCCATTTTGCCAATATCGTGCAGCAGAACACCCCGGCGAAAATGAATCTTGTCTTCTTCGGCAAAGCCCATTTCATTCGCCAGATCGCAAGCCAGGTGCATAACCCGTTCACTGTGACCCTGGGTTTCTTCATCACGCAGTTCCAGAGCTTTTGACCAGCCTTCAATCGTGGCTTCATAGGCTTCGTTTAATTCGAGGTTGCTTTCACGCAATTCATTAATAAGATGGGTGCTGTCAATGGCAATGGCAACCTGCCCGGCGAGGGTTTCAAGATAATCAATCCAATCCTGGTTGATTCGTTCTTCTTCCTTGCGACTATAAACTTCAATCATACCCAATACGCGGTCATCAACAATTAACGGCGTTCCGTAAAAAGTGAGGAAACCCTTGCTGCTAAATCCGTCGCAAACAGGCGGATTATTGGGGTCATTCAGGCGGGCCTGGATGGGGCGTTTTTCATGAATTACTTTCCAGGGAAAACATTGTTTTGAAATGACATTGTTGCAGTGTTTAACGTCGGCGTCCAGTCCATATTGAGCCACCGTATATAAATCTTGATTGTTTTCATTCAATAACAATATATTAATGGCATCTGCTTTTAAAGTAGATGAAATTTCATTTAAGACAATTTGGATGGTGTCATTTAATGGACGTCGGTTAATGATTTGAAGGTCGATTTTACGCAGCGCTTTTAGCTTTTTAACCTGATTGATGACATTTTCTTCAGCGCGTTTACGCTCGGTGATATCGA
>JAJTBH010000342.1 GCA_021287005.1 Anaerolineae bacterium | reverse complement strand
TCCGGCGCGTGCGGCTTCAATGGCGGCATTTAATGCCAGCATATTGGTTTGCGAAGCGATTTCTTCAATAGTTTGCACAATAGCGCCAATTTCATCGGAACGCTGCCCCATATCGCGTACTTTCTGGGCTGAGAATCCAACCTTTGTTTTTATTTTTCCCATTCCGTCAATCGTGGTTTCAACAACTCTGGCGCCTTCTCGGGCGGTGTCGGCGGCATGCGCAGATTGTTGTGATACTGAACGGGTATTGGTGTTTACCTGTTGTGATGCGCGAGTGATCTTAACCGTGATTTCGGCGGTGTGGGCAATGGAGGTAGCCTGATCCTGGGCACCCTGGGCTACTCCCTTAATCGCTTTATGCATAGATTCGATTGACGCAGCGATTCGATTGATCGAATTACTTTGTTGCGTAGCGCCATCTGCTATTTGTTGAATGGTCGTGGCGATTTGCGAAGTGGCTCGTTTGGCTTGATCTGCAATATCGGCCAGTTGACTTGAAGAAACATTTAAATTATCAGTTTCAGTAACCACAGCGGAAACCTGATTGTTTAGTGTTTGAGATAATGCTTTAGCAGCCAATCCCAATTCATCCTGAGCGGATTTAGGTGAGATGGAAACGGTTAAGTTACCCTTTGCCAATTCTGAAAAATTTTCTGTCAGTGGCTTAAGATATTCCTGAATCATAAAGTTGAAGGAACGCCCTACTTTACCAATTTCATCCCCGCGCGTGATTAATTTATCCAGAGCGTTTCCATGAATGATTTCAGCAAGATTTCCTTCAGAAATATTCCTTGAGACTTTTTCCAGAATTTTTAAGGAAGAATCAATACTATTAATGATCATGAATCCATACAGGCCGAAAAATATTGCCAATAAAACGGCAATAATAATATTAGTTGTTAGAATCGGGATTATGCTCTGGTTGACTTCCGATATTTCCTGTGAAATGATTAATTTCCACCCCAAAAAATCCATATTTCCGCCCGCCATCTGCGTTTGGGATAAAACCACAGGAACACCCTCCAAACCGATAATATTTTCTGACCAATTATTGTTGAGCGTTTGAATTTCATTAATAAAAGCTTCAGGGGCGGGTTTATAAATCAGGTCTTGGTTGCGTGTGTAATAAATTGTATTATCCGATCCCAGCAAAGTGGCATAACCGGTGTTGCCAAATTTAATCTGTGACATTAAATTAACCACGGTGGTGATATTTATCGTTCCGCGTAAAATTCCGATAACGGCTTTGTCTTCCCGGTCTTTAATGGGGATACCGACATCCATAGCCCACACCTTGCTGCTTTCGTCATACTCCGGGTTGCTGATGAATATTTTTCCTTTACCATCATCATAAGCCTGCTGCCACCACTCTTCGTCTGATTGTAAATAATCGCTGGTTTGGCTGCTCATGGCAATATTTAAGCCTTGTTTATCCGTTACGAATACTTCAACTTCTTCAGGAAAGGTTTTTAGAAAATTTCGCAACAAGTCACTTTCGGGATTTGAAATAATATTCTCGATGAGATTCTTAATACTTTCGTCGCCTGCTTTCCAGGCGTCATCAAGGGGTTTAATTTCATTTTGAAGTTCGATAGGGGTTTTATCTTGATGGTCTTTATTTGATTTTTCTACTGCATCGATTATGTCAGGTGTTATGGCGAGGCCCTTAAGTGATTTTATATCCCCATCCAAAATTTCCGATAATCGGAGCACTGTTTCAGTATTAAAAGCCGCCAATTTTTCTCCGCTATCTGAGATATTTTTTTGTGAAAGCTCCATTGAACTGACAGCGGTTGTTATTCCGATTGATAAAATCAAAGTGCCCAATATTGTTGAGAAAATTTTTGTGCGAATACTCCAATTATTGATGTTTATCCCAAAAACTTTGCCAGCTTTTTCCGATTTCTTTTCCATACTAGTCTCCCGGTAATTTCTAAAAATTTTATCTGGAGTCGGCGTTGGCATTAATGTTTTTAATTAATAAATCTAATACAGGTCTCCCCGAAAAGGAAAACAAATCATAATTTTATAATTTTATTATAGGGGAAGATAAACGTTTGTAAACCGTTATTTGTTAATTCTAACCAACAGGTAGGTTAATTCGGTATGGAAAGAGTATAAATGAGATTCGAAAGGTAAATTATTAAGTATTTCTTCAAAATGTTTGCTGTAAAAATCTGTCATCCCCTTGTTTTTTCCACCAATAGAACGCCCCGGAAAAGAAACAACGATAAAACGAGATTGGATTTGCTGCAACAGTTGGGGAATTAAATTTTTATCAAGCTGCTCAAGACAAGGCACACTCTTAAGTAAAAAGGTCAGATCCACACTCGTGGAGGGAATGGAACGGGTCAGGTTGCACATAGATGCCGAACCGTTTTGACCGGTGTAAACGATAAAACGGTTGATAAAATCAGTCATATCTTCATAAATATCGCAGGCATAATAAACAGCATCATCCGGCAGGGGCATCCAGGGGCGCGCCAGAGGGTTTAAGCCACAGGCCAGGTCCATCACCGAATGGATGGGCGGCAGCGCCGAAAATATTTCGTTGTAATAATTTTCCAGGATTGGTAATCGTTCGGCTGTGGAAACATGACGGCGCATGGTTTCTCTACAGAAATTTAACATCTCAGGGGCATGTAAATCCGACGGCAAACTGGCCAGCGTTTCATTTAACTGATTGTAGGGGATGGGAGTTTCCTGATAAGCAACCGCCACCTGGTGTAATTTGCTGCGGGTTAACTTTATGGCTTCTTTTAGTTTGCGGCCTTTGTTAAGCTCAGACTGGCCTACCTGACGAATTAAGTCTTCACTGATGAACTGATATCGCCCTGAAGCCTGTACATTTTTGACCAACTCATCCAGGAAATTTTCCATTTCAGGCCTGTCCTCGTTGACGAATCCGTTGCGTGAGCTGAGTCATAAAACGCATATTATGCAGGGTTGCCAGGCGTAAAAAGAGACTGTCATTCATTTTAAATAGATGTCTTAAAAAACCCAGAGAATATTGCCGGCAGGTTGGGCAATCGCAATAAGGTGAAATGGGTTGGTTGAGGCGAATGAATTTGTCATCGTCTATGTAAAGATATTTAAGCCATTTTCCGGTCAGGCCGGCATTGGGGCCTTCAGGGGACTGGCTGAATGTATAAAGGCGGCCGTGGCGTGCATCTCGCGAGGGCATGGCGCAGTCAAAAATGCCGTAACCGAGATCGTAACAGGCCAACACGTTTTCAGGGTGCCCGATGCCGAGGGCATGAATGGGGTAACCGGTTGGGATGAGTTGGCGTGTGTAAGCCAGAATATCCGTTAACAAATTCCCTTCTCCGTCTAACGGCCAGCCCCCAAAACCGAAACCGTCAAAACCGATTTCCAACAGGGCTTCACTACACCGTTTACGCAAATCCGTTATACCTCCGCCCTGGATTACGGCAAACAAAAGGGGGCGGCGATTTTCATCCAATTTTTTTTGTTTAACCAGTTTTTCAAATTCCACCTTGCTGCGTTTAGCCCAGTTTATGGTGCGGTCCACAGAAAGACGCTGCTCTTCGAGCGAGGCATCCACATGCGTACAGTCATCCAGACAGATGACGACGTCGCTATCATAAGCCATTTGCAATTGAACGCATTTTTCCGGCGTTAACAAAATTTTGCTTTTATCACCTTCGGGTCTGAAGATGAGACCATTTTCCTGTAATGAGCCAAACTTTGGGTTTTGACGAATGAGTGAATAGGCCTGAAAACCACCCGAATCAGTAATGATAGGGCGCTGCCAGTGACTCATCTCGTGCAACCCTCCCAATGACTGAATGACGCTTGAGCCGGGTTTTTGCATGAGGTGAAAGGTATTCATAACCACGGCTTCAATCTGGCAGGCCAGCAGGTCGTTAGAGTCGATTGTGCGCACGATGCCAAAGGTTGCATCCGGCAAATAGACCGGAAAGTCCAGTTTGCCGTGCGGCAGAGTAATTGAAGAAGGGCAAGAAGCGATACCCATGGATGAATTAGATTGGTGGCAGCGCGGAATACCTGGTAGGCCGTTAAGATGTCAGGCGCTTCAAATGAAACCATGCGTCCGTCAGGCATGGCACTGAGCTGTGGTAAAACGAGGGCCTGCTCGGCCATGATGGGTGTGGCAAAACGGGCACTCATGTGAACGGGACATTCAACTTTGAGTGGAGCGGGCGCTTTGCCCTCTCTAAACTTTTCAACCGCCAATTTAACTCCGCGTGTGATTTGCGGATGGGTTACCGCAGGCGGAAAACATT
>JAJTBH010000341.1 GCA_021287005.1 Anaerolineae bacterium | reverse complement strand
GAGGCATAATGCCTTCATCTGCGGCAATAACAAATAACGCCGCATCAATGCCCCCTACGCCGGCAAGCATATTTTCGATAAAATCTCGATGTCCGGGAACATCCACAATCCCCAGGTCTTGACCGTCCGGCAGAGTCATCCAGGCAAAACCCAGGTCGATAGTCATCTGCCGGTCGCGTTCTTCTTTTAACCGATCCGGATGTGTGCCGGTCAATGCTTCAATCAAGGTCGATTTACCATGATCCACATGACCGGCCGTTCCAATGACCCGCATAATATAACTACTGCCTCAAATTCCCAAACAGGCGATCATAATCGTCCATCCACTGATGTGATAATGCCAGCAATGCCTGTAAACGATTTTGAGTATCCTCGGTAATTTGTTTTACAAGGTCTTGGATTTCCTGCGAAGAATCTTCCACCACGCTTAAACGGTCGTTTTGTTTGTCAATTACACGAGAAACTTCGCGTTGTTTTTCTTCGCTGATTAACGAATAGTTTGTCCACCGTTTTTGATCATCAGCCTTAAAGTTTACCCATTCCTGTCTGAAACGTTCCTCAACCAGGCGCTGCATTTCGGTGATTTCATTTACACGCCGTTCAAAACGCTCAATGATATCGTCAAAGGCCTCTTGCGAACGCCGAACGGCGCGGTTGGTCACTTCAAGGGTCTGAATCTGGGTATCCAGTGATACGGCTTTTTGAATAATATCCTCAAACTGTCCCGTCCATTCTTTCCAGGTACGTTCCTTGTCAATTAAATAGACGTTTTGTTTTTCAATAAATGCATTTTGGCCGGCTTTTCTTTCACTTTCTGAAGCCTGCAATTCATTAATTCGCAGTTCCAGCTTACGGGATGTTTCACCAACGACCTCAACCTTGCCGCGCTGTTCATCTGAACGTTTACGCAAGACAGCCACTTCAGCCTGCAAATCGGTCAGGCGTTTCGAGTCCTGTCGAATATTATCCTCAAGCAAACGTTGGGTGCGGGTATAATCCTCGTTTCCCCTTTTGCTGTCTTCCAGGTCTTTCCTGACACTTTCAATTAATTTGGAAAGGCGGAACTCTTCATCCACCCGAACCTGTAAGGTCTTTTTTATATCTGTAATGCCCTCGACTGATTTTTGCAGCTCGCCAATCGATTTATTTAAGCTCTCCAGGTCGGCGCGTCTCACACGATCCATCTCTCGCGCATAATCCGTTCTTTGTTTTTCAAGGGCTTCCACAGACCGGCCAAATTCCACTCTGGCCTGTGAAAGTGAATTTTCAACCTGCTCAATCCGCGATAACAACATGGTTAAACGGGTCATTTCACCACTGAGTTCATTATATTGAGATGAAAAACCCCTTACCGTACTTTCTAGCCCCTTTATTTTCTCTTCCAAAGACATAATTACGGTTTTATCTTTACGTCGTTCTTCGTTTAACCACTCTAATTGAGCGCTAATTTGATCTAAATCCATTTTTTACCTCATCCTCATCGTAACCGAAAATAATACGGGGATATTGTTCTTTTGTATTACCACGATAACATTATACCTAATAAACAGATTTCCCGTAAAAATTCGACTACAAGAAAAGAGCGCCTGTTGTCGAAAACAAACAGGCGCTCAAAAAAAGGGGATACCAATAATATCTAACGATTAATCATCCAATAAACGACGTTCCCCTTTTAACGCCCGTATGCCGCTGACATCCTGTGAAACTTCCAGAGTCCCACGGTAATTTCCTTGAGCATCACGCATGGCGTAATATCGAATATGAATAAATTTACCCATCATTTCAATCCAGAACTCGGCCACGTCACGATTACCGGCCTTAAAATCATCCAATATACGCTGAACCTTATCCAGGCTTTTAGGCGGGTGGCAGAACTGCACTTTGCGGCCAATAATGGCTGGTTGGCGGTCAAAAATTCGTTCTTTGGTTTGTGAAAAGAAACGCACTTCATCTTTTTCATCCACAAATGTGACGTCAACCGGCAAATTGGTTAATAACAGGTTGATTTGTTCAGCGCTTAATTGTCCCGTGCTTAGATTAATTAATCCCTCCACAGGCAGCGTTTGTCCTTGTTTTTTCGGTTTAAAACCGGCTTCTTCATCCAAAATTACCTGTGCCGCCGTTTTCCATAACGTACCGGGTCGTACAAAATAATATCCCAGTTCACTTTCCTGATCCCGAATGGCAGCCCAATCCTCTTCTTTCAGACGTTCCATAGCGGCAGGAAACAAAATTTTCTCTTCTTTATAAAACATTTCCTGCATGGGCATTTCAAACCCTTCAAAGACCTCCTTTATCTGTTTGGCCTGAGCCGAGCTATCGGCTACAATTTTTTCCAACAGGCTTTTCATCTGTTTCCAGCCAGCGCGGATTTGATCATGGATCCCCCACATTACTTGAGACGGGCCGCTAAATCCATAACGCTCCAACAGTGGAAATAAAAGGTTTTCCTTTCGTAAATAATGCCTTTCAAACTCACGCACCTGCTCTAAAATATTCATCACGGTTTTTCGTTCTTTTTCATCGGGATGCGAAGCATAGGCTTCAACGGCCATCCCCAGGTCTTCTAAAAATCTTTCAGCGGCTTTATTTTCCGCGCGGAAAGTAAAAACAGGGTGTCCGGGAACCGCATCTGCGGGTGTGTTTTGATCAAGCGCCTGGCGCACAACGGATACATGTACATCACACAATCTCTGCACTTCTTCAACAGGTAAACCCTCGGCAATTAAAGTTTGTTCCACTTCAGCAATTTCACCTGAGTCGGCAATTTTAACCAGTTCGGCAAAACGCTGTTTAACTTCATCAAGGGGGCGGCCTTCATGGATGCTTTTTAAAATATCCTTTAATAATTCTTTTCTACGGGTGTTGTTGTTAATGTATTCGCTCATTTTTACCTCGATAAATTACGCCTTTTGATCGTTTGGATTAAAATCGGATTGTTCCCATGAGATAACAAATGGGATTGAAATTGCCCCGGTCGGACAAGCTTCTTCACAATTTGCACAAAACAAACAAGCTTCCGGTTTTATCAGTTTCGGAATTCCGTTTTGTAGATAAATAACCTGGCGAGAACAAACCAGTTCGCAAATTCCGCAACCATTGCAAAGTTTCAGGTTAATTTCGGGCAGGATTATTTTTTCTTCTCGCTTCATATTAGACTCACCAGGATATTTCTGGTTTTATCTTAGCGAAAAGAAAATAACTTTGATACGACTTAAGTCTTATTATTTAAAATTGGGCTTCTTCTTCGAGTTTTTTTCGATCAAGTAAAACCAGCCTTGCCCCCTCGCGTTTTACCAGGCCGGCATCCATGAAGGCACGTAGCGTCCTGCCGATAACATCTCGGACCGTGCCCAAATGCGCAGCAATTTCATCCTGAGTCCAACGATCTGCCAGCTCACCTTTATCGGCCTGTTCAAGTAAAAATTTTGCCAGGCGTCCCCTTACGGAATGTAAGGATAAATCTTCCACCAGGTTAGTCAAACGATCCAAACGTTTGGCAAAATCGGTTAATATGGTATATGCCAGATCGGGATAAGTTTTAATCAACATCCGGTAAGGTTCAACCGGAATAACAAAAAGGGACATTGGCGTAATGGCTCGAACAGACGACCTTAATCCCTGGGCTTCGCGGCCATCCGGGATTAATGCCGGCACAGAATTAAAATGCATGCCGGTCGTCAGTGTTGCCAACACCTGTTCCCGCCCTGTTAATGTCAGCCGGTATACCTGAGCGGCGCCGGCAAAAATAAACGCCACTGAATCACAGGGGTCTCCGGCCAGTTGAACTATTTCACCAGCCTGATAGTCTTTTAAAATTGCATATAATGCAATGGCTGATAAGGTCCCCTCATTTAACTCAGAAAACAGGGAATAACGCTGTAACTGGTCTATTGGTATGCTCATCTTATATAAATTATAACCAATAAGATGAAGCACAAAGAGGATTTTTGTAATTTTTAATCGGTTAATATTTCATAAGCCAGTAAATATGCCCGACACATCGCTTCAGATGGACTATCGCCCCAGGCATAAGCGTGGCTTTTTCGGAATATAGCCAGCCAACGTTTCCGGCCATTTTCATCAAATTCCATATTCAGGCGATGCGGGTCTCCAAAACTATCCCGAAATTCTATTCCCAATTTAATTGAGGCGCTCGAATCATTAGCCCAATCAGGGAAGGAATCCGTATCCAGAATATAAGAAACAAAAGGAATTTCAGGCCAATTTATTTTTTTACAGCCCGGAATAAAAAAATTCCCATAATCCTTGCCAAGCAAATA
>JAJTBH010000340.1 GCA_021287005.1 Anaerolineae bacterium | reverse complement strand
CAATGGTGAAACCCATCACGGTTGGCGGTTGGAAACCCGAAGGTGTGGCCCGCGATGCCGTACAAACCCTGGTTAATACCTTCCAGGTTCTGGCCAATATTGGCATCTGGCTTGTCATTTATTTCCTGCCGCTCTTGCTCGTCCTGGCGCTGGTGGTTTTCATCTTCGTTTTGATCGTGCGCGCCGTTATCAAAGCGTTGCGTAAACCCAAGAAACCTCAAATCCCGCCCGCCGAATAAATAATTTATTCAATCGATATAACAAAAAGTGCGGCCCTTTTGAGCCGCACTTTTTATTTTTCCGATAAAGATTTTAATCCAGAACTTTTTCGATCGGGGTGTAATCTACATCAAAACCCCAATAACGCGGGCCAAAATATTTTAATGCAAATTCACTGCGGAAAACATCATAACCTTTGGAACCCAGCACAACCACCGGGTCGCCGGTTTTTATTTCGGTATTGGTATAGCCCTCGCAGGTTTCCGGGTTGGCCAGAATAATTAAATCCGGACTGAATACATACGGTTTATTATCCAGAAAAGCTACATGGTTTTCATTGAGGAAATAAACATCCATGCTTTGGCCGGCAAATTCGCCTTTTCCGCGAATGTGAGTTGTACCAACCATGACACCGTTTTTATTTTCCCAGTCTTTTCCAATCACTTCCCCTTCAAAAAATCTCCAACCTGAAAGGCGTTTAACCGCGGCGGCCACCGGGTCTAAACCGGCCTTTTTGGCCGTGTGAATCGCCTGCCCTAATTCAAGGCTGAGAGTCAGCGTGCCGGGCACCACCATACTGCGTGTATCGGCCGCATTTAATAAAATACTGGCGATGTATACTGCGCCATAACTGGCAACCGAGATCATTTTGCCAATTCGTTCGCCCATTTCAGTGGTGGCAGCTTCTTTTAGAATTAACACATTACCCCACCAATCGACGATTGCAGCAGGATAAGTCTTAACGCCTTTTAAGAAATAAGTGGTCTGCATATCTTCGGGCACAGCCCGTCCGCTGTAATCGCCATCAATCACAGGAATGCCAAGGCGTGCCGCCGTGACCATGGGTGCCGGTGTGTTGGCCGGGCCAAGCTCTACCGGTACCAGTGCGCCAATTTTCACCTTACAATAATCTTCCAGTTCATGAACAGCCGCTTCTATGGCACGGGTTCCATATTTAACGGGTGTGCCGATTTTTTTACCCAGGGCTTCAATTTGCGCATTGGTCTTGGGTACATCCTCCGAGATGGAACCTGAACCGTAAGGCGTGCAGCTAAAAGCATCATCTGCCATGTCCCCGGCGTTAATCCATTTAATCTCCAAACCCTCATCCAGGGCGCCTTTTAATAATTCCATTCCCGATTCCATCGAACCGCCCCCACCGGTTCCCAACAGTTTTAAACCGGATAAAAAGTCTATGCAATCCTGTTCGGTTTTTATCATACGATTCGGCATATTTCCTCATCAATCCAATGGTGCTATAAAGTTTATTCAATACTCTCGTTTAATCGTTTCTGCATCTCCGCAGTAAAAAGCGCCACTATTTTTTCAAGGGTTTCCCGCTGGCGTACATCATCCATACTGCTGGAGATTTCCTCATTAAGCATATCCGTGACATCATCCAAAAATTCATCCGTCAGAGCATGCGCCTGCATGATGTTTAATAAACGAGTAGAGGCATCCATCAAACGAAATATCCCGTATTCGGGTTTTTCTTCATACAAGCCTCTGGCGCTGTTGAGCATAAAACCGGTCAAAAAGAATAGTTCATCGTGTAATTTATCCATTTTCGGCACCTGTTTCTGTTTCAAATTTTTCCATGAAGGCAATTTGTTGATTGGGTCGCCGGGATGACTGTTTAGGTATCCGCAGCGGATATCCAATTGAGATAATTAACACCGGTTGTACATCATCCGGCAGGTTTAACAAACTCGCAACGGACTGATTATGGAAAGAGCCAATGGCACAGGCTCCCAGACCGTTATCATGGGCTGCCAGCAATATATTCTGCATGGCCGCCCCCAGGCTCATCCACACCATAGGCATGCTGGCCGATTCCCCGCTGCTTCCAATGCGTTTGCGATCCAGGCATATCACGATGGCCGCCGTGGGAGTTCCAATCATACCGGGCGAAACGGCTTTAATCGCCTGTAAACGCCGGGCATTGCGGATGCTGATGAAAGCCCAGGGCTGGGCATTACCTCCGCTGGGAGATCTGACAGCCGCTTCCAAAATTGCTTTAATCTGTTCATCATCCGGTTCGTTGGCGTTATAAACACGGATGCTCTGGCGGGTTAAAATGGCTTCTCTGGTTTCCATAATTTCCTTTCAAAATTAAAATTAACCGATGACCTTTACACCGTCAAAAAACACGGTCGGCTGTGGTATAACAAAATCTTCATGCATATCCGATTCGGTTACACCACACATATGGGCGCTATCTCCAATGGCAATGTGTATGGTACCGGCTATTTTTTCAGCTTCAAGCACATTATCTGCGCGTTTAGCATTGGGGTTGGTGCCAATGCCCAGTTCGGCACAATTTCGGCGGTGTAAAAATGTCGGATCATCAAAATGATAAGCCTCGCGGAACATATCTCCAACTTTTCCGCCGCCCGTCACCGAAAAAACCAGCCCGTCTTTAAATTCAAAGATCATATCCTCAATTAAATCCGGGTACCAGCCTGCCGGAGCCACCAGTTTGCCGTTGGCTGTTCCTTCCACGGGCGCCGTATAAGCTTCACCGGCGGGAAGATTACCCCAATCGCCTTTTTTTCCAAAAAGACCGTGATCCTCAAGACCGGGACGGCCCTTGATTGAAAAAGTAATATCCGTTCCCGAGGCAGAGACAACACGAACGTCACCGGCAGCGGTGATTTTTTGGGCCCAGGCCGCCGTCACTTCTTTAACTTTTAAATAATCGGCCTGCATGGGCCCACCTTCCGAGAACATTTCAGCTTCTATGCCTGGCATCGAGGCAATTCTCACACCTTTTTGACTGGCACGGGTGCGCGCATTGGTATGCGATAATGAATAACTGTTCATCAGGATGACGACATCATATTGTTCAAATGTCCTGCCTACGGCTTCCGCCGGTTCAGCGCCATTCTGACAGGTGGCGGCATATGCCAAAAAATCAAAGTCGTTTTGCGGAAATTCTTCTTTAACAAGGTCAAACACATTCCGGGCAAACAGCGCTCTTTTGGTTAAATCTTCCAACACCGGCAGTGGTTTTTCCCAGTCACTTTCCAGCGGAATATCCGTAACAAACAATACTTTTTCGCCGGGCTGCAAATTCATATTTACTGCCAGCATATTTTTTGCAGCTTGTTTTACCATCGACCGGTCCATGTTATTCCTCCAAAATTATTTAAGATACTTTTTTTCAATGGGCACATAATCGACATCATACCCAAAATGGCGTGGCCCAAACAATTCCAGGCCTCTTGGCAGACGCCATTCTGCCGGGGCGGTCAGCCCGATTGCCGACACTTTTTGACCGACATGAACGAAGGGATTCAGGACCGGGCTGTTTTGCACATCATCAAACAGGCAGATTAAATCAGGCACGGTTACATCCACAACACCGTTTCGCCAGGAGATAATATTTTCATTTTTTAACCAGATTCGATAGCTCTGGCCTGCATACTGGTCTTCACCATTAATGCTGATTTCACCAATGGTAAAACCGCCTTCAGTTTCATAACGAAAACCGCTCACCTCGCCTCTAAAAAGAAAATAACCGCCGTAATGTTCGACAATATACTCTGATGCAGCCTGGTCTTTTTCTCTGGCTTCGCAGTACAGGCGTCCGATTTTCGCTGCATTTGAAATAGCACCTTTAATCACCACATTTCGCATGGTTTTGGCCTGGGCCGGATGGTCAACCACCCCGATTGCGTTTTTACTGTTTACCGCCAATGCACGAACCAGGGTTTCGGCGCGTTCATCATTTACCACCCGTGGAAAGATGGCGACATCGCCAAAGGCGTTAGCCACTGCCAGCGGATAGATGGGGGTATTAAAAATACAAAAGGTAGAATGAATTAATTCCGGCACTGAACGACCCGCCGGGTCGGCATCGATAATGTTTTTGCCCAACAAAGCCGCTACATATAACGCTTCGGCCGTGTTTCCGCCGCCCAATTCCGTCGAAATTACACCGTAGAGTTCCTCTCCAAAATACTCTTCCAATGCTTTATAAGCCAGGTAGGGCTGTGGTTCACTTAAGCGTGGCAGCGACGCGTATTGCGCCTCCAACTCGGCAGTTGCAGGGGATACACTTCCGCACA
>JAJTBH010000001.1 GCA_021287005.1 Anaerolineae bacterium | reverse complement strand
TATTCTATAAAAACAAATGGCGGAGAGAGTGGGATGTGAATATCACCCCTCGATGGGGCGCACGGTGATTTAAAATGGCGGAGAGAGTGGGATTCGAACCCACGGTGACCCTTACGGACCACAACGGTTTTCGAGACCGCCCCATTCAACCACTCTGGCATCTCTCCGTTAAGCTGCGTTATTATAGCAGAAAGCGGCTTATAAATCCATAAAATCGAAAAGTTGTGGGTAACGAATATCTTCGTACCCGATTTCGCGCAGTTTGGCTTCAAAGGGTTTGGCGGCGCGTTCTTCGCCGTGCACCAGTATGACGGTTTTGGCTTTGGGCAGGGCGGCTTTGGCGTAGTTTAACAACATGGCCTGGTCGGCGTGGGCCGAAAAACCGTTAATGGTGACCACTTCGGCTTTCACCTCGTAAGGTTCGCCGAAGATATAAACCCAGCGGTTATGGTCGGCCAGGCGGCGGCCGAGGGTTTCGGGGGACTGCCAGGAGACGATCACAATGGCGTTGCGCGGGTCGTTGATGTTATTGGCCAGGTGGTGGCGAATGCGCCCGTTTTCGGCCATGCCGGAGGCGGAGATGATCACCATCGGTTCGCGGCGTTCGTTTAAGGCTTTGGATTCGTCGACGCTTTGGATATAGGTGAGGCCGTCGAAGTTGAGGGCGGGGTGTTTGCCGTTGACCACAAACTTGCGCGCTTCTTCGTCAAAATATTCAGGAAAGGATTGAAAAACGTTGCTGGCCTGCACCGAGAGCGGGCTGTCGACATACACGGGGATGTGCGGCAGCTTGCCGGCACTGATTAACTGGTTGAGGGTGTAAACCAATTCCTGGGTGCGCCCCACCGAGAAGGCCGGCACAATCACTTTGCCGCCGCGTTCGATGGTGCGTTTAACCACTTCGCCAAATTCGTGGTGGGCCACTTCGGGTTCGTCGCGGTTTTTATCGCCGTAGGTGCATTCCATCATTAAAATATCCGGTTCGACGGGCAGCACGGGGTCGTTTAACAGCGGCAGGTTGTTGCGCCCGATGTCGCCCGAAAAACAGAAACGATACGCGCGGCCTTTTTCTTCAATATCCAGCACAATCGAGGCGGCGCCCAGGATATGCCCCGAATCGGCCAGGTAAGCCGAGACGCCTTTGATGGGGATGAAGGTTTCGTAATAATTAACCGGGCTGAAAAAATCGACCACTTGGGCGGCATCGTCGGCGGTGTAAAGCGGTTCGACGGGCGGTTCGCCGCGGCGGGCGTTCCTTTTGGTAATAAAAATGGCGTCCTGTTCCTGGATGTGGCCCGAATCACGCAGCATGACATCGGCCAGGCGGGCTGTGGCGGGGGTGGTGAAAATGGGTCCGCGGTAACCGTTTTTAACCAGGTTGGGCAGGTTGCCGGAATGGTCGATATGGGCATGCGAAAGGATCATGGCGTCGACTGTTTCGGGCGCAAAACGGAATTTCTGGTTACGTTCGAATGATTCAGCCCGCTTTCCCTGGAATAAACCGCATTCCAGAAGCAGGCGCTGGCCGTTTACTTCTATTAAATACTGTGAACCGGTAACTGTTTGGGCCGCGCCGTTAAAAAAGATTCTCATGGAGTCTCTCCTGGATAAGGCATAAGTAGTTTTTTGTGTCTATTACCATTATATAAGATTCCCCTGTGATGGTAATGTAACAAAAGACTTTATAAAGTTTGCAATTTGTTTAAGATTGAGTCGCCGTAATTTTCAAAACGCCAGGGAATTTCGCGCATGATTTCCTGCAGGCTGCTGCGGTCGGCGGGGTTGCGCGCGGCGATGTTTTCCATCAGGTCGCGCGGCAAAACCACATCCGATTCCACGTTCAGATTTTGCGCGGTATTTTTACGCCAGGCGCGCAGGGTGTCGAGGCGATCGAGGTAATTCTGGCTGGGTTTGGGGCGGCAGGGGCGGCGCAAGGGTTCGGCGATCAGGCCTTTTTCCACGGCGTTGACCAGGGCCTGGCCGTGACGATCCACCAGGCTCATGCTGATGTCGCAATGTTCCACCAGGTCTTCAAGACTGTGCGGCAGGGCCAGGGATATTTCGACCAGCAGCGCATTACCCAGAACTTTATGGTTGGGAAGGTTATGTTTGTGGGCGTATTTTTCGCGGTAATCGATCAGTTCTCGCAAAACCGCGGCCTGATAGGGGTCCAGTTCATGTTGACCGGCTACACGCCAGGTGCTATCGGCGCTGTTAAAAGCTTCTTTTTTGGCTTCCACGTGGGTGAGGCGTTCAAAATCTTCCTGCGCCAGCAGCCAGCGGCCCTGATCTTCAAGGCGCTGTTTTAGGCGTTCACGCAGTGGAATCAGATAATGCACGTCCAGGCGGGCATATTCGATCATGGCTTTAATCAAGGGGCGTTGCCCCCAGTTGGCCTGCTGAAAGCGTTTGTCAATTTTTAACCCGAAAACTTCTTCGAGCACACCGCCCAGGCCGACGGCTTTAAAACCGAGGATACGACTGGCGACCATGGTGTCGAAGATGTTATTAAAGGTAAAACCAAAATCACGCTTGAGGCAGAGAATATCGTATTCACAGGCGTGAAATATTTTTTCAATAGCGGGGTTGGCAAAGATGGGCGCCAGCGGCGAGAGATCTTTTAAAACCAGGGAGTCAATCAGATAATCGTTGATGCCATCCGAAATCTGCACCAGGCAGACCTGCTCGCGATAGGCAAACAGGCCGTTCGATTCGGTGTCGATGGCCAATTGGCGGCAGTTGGCCAACAAACCGGCCAGTTGTTTTAAGCCGGCGGAATCCTGAACCCAGACGGGAGAATTAAGAGCTTCGGTAAACATATGGGCTTGATTATACTGCTATATTAAAAATTTTTAGTTTACCAGCGCCAGAAAGAGAAATTAGTAACTGCCTTATCCTGCCAGATGGCATGTTTTTAAAACCACCGTAAAAATTAAAACCAAAAGTCCGGAAAAGTATTTGAAATTCTACAAATATGATCTACAATAAAATAAATAATGTCGGTTTGGGTTGGGGTTAAAACCTGCTTTACAGTCGGGATTGAGTTAAAAATTGAGCATACCCAAATAAGCCGTTTCACCTGTTTAATAAAAAGGTGAGATCGATCGAGGGCTCCCCTGAGAGGAAAAAACTTGCGGGAGAATTAATCTTCAGATTTAGCGGTTAATTTTATAGTTATCGAATGAGGAGGGTATATGATGCGAATGTTGTACAGCCCACATCGCGAAAACCGGCAGGCAGAGGTTAAGCTGGTTTATGCCGATCTAACATTGGACGTACAAAATTACCAGATAGTGCGTAACGATCAGGAAAGTTTATTAACGGCCAGGGAATTCATTTTGATGCGCCTGTTTATGCTGCATCCTGAAGAAACTCTGACGCGGCAGTATCTATTTAAACGCGTGTGGGGAGACGATTCGGACACAGCCAGCAACGTGTTGGATGTGTACGTGCGCCACCTGCGAAAAAAGATGGAACATGACGGCGCTTCACGCCTGATTCACACGGTCCGCAGTGAGGGGTATGTGCTGCGCTGTGCCTGATTCTTATTGTAAATGGTAGGGTACGTCGATAATAATCCGTTGAAACCCGTTGACACGGCGTTGGAACAAGAGGGCTTTTTTAATCTGGTCGGCTGACTGGTTGTGTAAAATCTCCTGCGTGGGAGAAGCCGGGATTAATTCCGGCAAAACCAGAATGGCCTGCTGCCCGTCATTATTAAGACTGTCGGTATAATCGAGATAAGTTAATAAAGGTTCCACGATGGAGCGGTAAGGCGAGGGCACGACCACAAATTTTACATCCGGAAACCAGGCGTTCCAGCGCCGGCGCAGTTCCTCCTCGTCCGGGCCGGGGTCAATATCGATAAATACGGCGGTAACGCTGTCTGAAATGGAACGCGAAAAATTAACCGCTTCAACCACGCCGCGATGCACGCCGGAAACCGGGATGATGATGCGCGGTTTGGGAAGGGGGCGCAGCGAAGGCGGCAGCCCGCTCATGGAAAGCTGTTTGGAAACGGCCTGGTAATGTTGGCGAATCTTGAGGAATAAAAATACGAATCCCGGAATCACCAGGGTCGAAATCCAGGCGCCTTCAAAAAATTTGCTGATGCCGATCACCATTAATGCGACAAAAGTGACCAGAGCGCCGAGACCGTTAATTAACGCTTTAATTAACCAGCCTTTTTCTTTTAACCGGTACCAGTGAATGACCATGCCGGCCTGCGATAGGGTGAAAGCGCTGAATGCGCCCACGGCAAAGAGGGGAATCAGGGCATGTGAATCGCCATTAAAAAGGATGATTAAAGCGGCGGTTAACCCGCTTAATAAAATAATGCCGTTTTGAAACACCAGGCGGTCGCCGAGATTAAACAACTGGCGCGGCATAAATTTATCTTTTGCCAGAATGGCCGTCACACGCGGAAAACCGGCAAAACTGGTGTTGGCTGCCACAGCCAGAACGGCCAGCGTGGAAAATTGAATCAGGTAATAAATGGGGCCGCTGCCAAACAGGGTGCGCGCCAGCGCCGACAGAATGGTCTCCTGTTGTGCGGCTATGACGCCCAGGTACTGGGTTAACCCGATGCTGCCGGCAAACAGAAAACCCATCAACAGGGCCATAATACCCAGGGTGGTGCGGGCGTTTTTCCATTGAGGCGTTTTAAAAGAAGGAATGCCGTTGCTGATGGCTTCAATGCCGGTCAGGGCCGTGCAGCCGGCCGAAAATGCATGCATGATCAACAACAGACTGAGCGGCTCAACCGCCGCGGGCGCCAACGAGCTTAGCGGGGCCGGTGCTCCCTGAACAACAGCCCGATACAGGCCATAAAAAATCATCACGGCGTAACACAGAATAAACAAATAAATGGGGATGGACATGATTGTGCCGGATTCTTTTAGACCGCGCAGATTAAGCAGGGTGATTAAAACCAGTAAAAACAAGGCCAGCCAGACGCGGTATGGCCACAAACCGGGGAAGGCGGAAGAAATGGCCGCCACACCGGCCGTCAGACTGACAGCGGCGGTTAATATATAATCGAGCAGCAAAGCACCGCCGGCAATTAAACCCGGTATGGTGCCCAGGTTTTCGCGGGCAACCACATAAGACCCCCCACCGGAGGGATAACCGCGAATGGTTTGGGCGTATGATAAAGCCACGATGGCCAACAATAAAATAATTGCCCCGGCAATGGGCAGTTGCAGCGATAAACCGCTTGCTCCGGCTACCACCAGGCCCAGGTAAATTTCCTGGTTGGCGTAAGCCACAGATGAAAGTGCATCCGGCGAAAAGGCTGCCAGCGCCCTGATTTTGTTAAGTTGTTTATCTTCAAGCATGCGGTTGGGCAGCGGCGAGCCGACGAGCATATATTTAATTTTATTTAACATACAGGTAAGTCATCCTGATTTTTTTATGGAATGATTTTAAATTATTATACGATTTATGATCATAAAAGTATCAGGCGAGATTTATATCATTAATCGGAAAAGCCTGCACATCTGGCAGGCTTTTCCTTTTTTATGGCCGGGGTATCGGGAGGGATAATTACAGGGTACGGTGGTAAGTGGGTTCAATGCGCGAACTTGATGAGTCGTCTGAGCCGGAGGCGGACATGGAGCGGTTGATTACCGGGCGTGAAACCAGCGGGGTTGCGCCGGGGCGGGCGCCGCGCATGGCAGCAGCCGAACCGGGGGTATGGGCCATATTTTGCCCAAGACCGGGCGCTGCGGCAGTCGGGCGGCGGGCCGGCAGGCTGCCCGAGCTGTGATGTGTGTTTTTCAGTAAATTATTGCCGGCGGTGGAGATGGTGCCGATGATCAACACCCGGATGACCCAGATCATGATGGCGACAAACACGGGCACTACTTTAACCAGGGTGGTTGAGTCCATCACGACGGAACTTTGCACGGGATGGCTTAAAACAGCGATGGAAACACCCCACCAGGTCAGGGCGGCATTCATGGCGGCGGCCATGATCCATGCGCCAAACAGATACCAGACTTCTTTGGGTTCATTATTATCTTTGCCGGTGACGAATAAACGCGCAATTCCGGCAAAATCGATGCCGCAGAAGGCGATTGATAAAATGGTCGACCAGCGAATGCCCATGAAGGTTAAGCCGCCCAGCAAATCCGAGAGGGCATATTCGGTGGTGGTGAAGTTAAACATTTCAAAAGAGATTAAGGCGGCAATAATGATGAGGCCTAAAACCAAAACGGCATTAATATTTACCCGTGATAAGTTGAATGGAAGGCGAAACGGAGTTGAATTCATAGGAGGTATCCTTTCTGATAGAACAGGTCAGTTGTTGAATGAATTAAGTCGATTATAGAACATTATTTCTATTAAGTCAATATCCCAAAATGCCGATTTATATTTTTAATATCCCGTTTTTTATCCATTTTCTACATAAGCTTGAAGCGAATTATGCTAGAATAGTTTGAGGAAAAACGCCTGAATTAAGAGGAAGCCTTCATCTATGCCAAGTTTTGGATCTTCAATAACGTCAGCTCAGGAAAACGCCATCTTATCCTCTTTTGAACAGGATGATCAATTGTGGATGGTGCTGTTTATGCGCTTTCTACGGGCCAAATGCGAACCGTCTGCGGATATTAAAAACGGCTTAATCGAATTAAACCCGGCCTGGTTGGCTGAAGCTGCCGTTCTTAAAAAAGAAGGTTTTGAAGAAGTAAACCGTTTGTGCAGTGATAAACCTTTGCAGTGGAGTATACGCGTGAAACGCATGTTAAAAGACCCCGATTATGCTGCTCTCTTTCAGATGTTTTTGCGCTCTTTAACCCAACTGCGTACCCGCAAAATAAACATCAGCGACGCTTCGGCTGCCAACCGCCAGCGCCAGGTTAACCTGATTCTGGCTTCTTTGGCCGGGGAACTTCTGGTTCAATTGAACCCTTACGTGGAAACCAGCAGTTGTGTGGAGCGCAACCAAACGCCCGGCGGCAAGGATCTGACGGATATATCGCGTACTTATTATCAAAATAAACAAGCCGACCTGCTAAATCAAATTTCGACCTACCTGGCCATGGTCTTTTTAATTAAGAGTCTGACCGGGCAAAATGATATTCATCGCTGCCAGGACGTTTTACGCAGGAATTTAATTAAACCGCTTGAAGTAAAAATTGAAGGCTTAAAAGGCACGGACAAAAAAGAAGCATGGGGGAAACTGGATTCATACTATAAGATGTTATGGTCCATGGATGTTCAATTTAGTTGAGTGTTTTTGCCTGACTGGAGATATGGACAATGACCAATAACAAACTGATCGATTCTTATTTCGCTCCGGCCGGTCGTGTTACAGAAGATATGCTGCAGGAACAGGTGAAGGCTTTGTTCGACAGCCCCATCATTCATGTGGTGATGGAAGCCGTCAGCGGTTTTGCCGTGGTGTTAAACGAACAAAGGCAGGTTTTGGCTGCCAATCAAGAATTAATTGACGCTTTGTATGTGGATTCAACCAACAATTCCTTAATCGGTCTGCGGCCGGGTGAAATGTTGGGCTGCGTTCATGTGCCTGAAGGCCCGGATGGCTGCGGCACTTCGGTTTATTGCCAAAATTGTGGCGCGGTGATTGCCATTTTGGCCTGCCAGCAGAACCGCGAGCCCAGCGAGGGTGAATGCCGCATGACAACCCTTAAAAACGGAGAGTACGTTGCGGCCGATTATAAAATTAAGGCCACACCGGTTAAAGTGGGGCAAAATGAGTTAAGCGTGATCGTGCTGCAGGACATCAGCCCATATAAACGCCGTGAAATTTTGGAAAAAGTCTTTTTGCATGACTTTTTAAATATGGTAGGCGGGATTAAGGGATGGAGCGAGCAGCTTGAAAGCTCGGACCCCGAGCGGGCCGCCCGCCAGATCATTTCTTTGTCCACCCTCTTAAAAGAAGAAGTTCAGTTTCATGCTTTGCTGGCGCGCGCCGAAAAACACGAGCTTGAAGCGGTGATTAAAAAAGTGCCGGTTTATGAAATTTTTAACCATATTAAAGGTATTTTCAGTTTACAGGTCGCCGACGAAAAAAAGATTCTTGAATTAGACGAGACAAACATTGCGGGAAGCATTGAAACAGACCGCATTTTATTGCTGCGGGTTCTGATTAATATGGTTAAAAATGCACTGGAGGCCACCCCGACCGGCGGCATAGTGCAGATGGGGTTTGAACGACAGGGCGACCGGCCTGTTTTTTGGGTGCATAATGCGGGTCAAATACCGGCCGACGTTTTGCCGCATATCTTTGAACGCTCATATTCCACCAAGGGCAACGGGCGCGGCATTGGCACCTATAGTATTAAGTTGTTTGGCGAGCAATATCTAAAGGGAAAAACATCTTTTGAAAGCAGCAAAGAAACGGGGACAACCTTTATGATTGAACTTCCACAGCAGGATATTCTCGAACAAAAAACGCAGCCGCACCAGGCGCAACCAGTTAAAACCGAAAAAGAGGATAAAAAGGTTCTTCTGGTGGATGACGATGACAACCAGATTTTATTGGGACGTCTACTATTGGAGCGGCTTGGTTTTTTGGTGACGACCTGTAATGAAGGGGAAGATGCGATTACGTTATTCGCTTCCGCCCCTTCCGATTACCTGTTTGTAATGACGGATTACAGCATGAGCCCGCTGGACGGGCTGGAGACAGCCCGGCGTTTGCTGCAAATTCAACCCTCGGTTTGTGTTTTATTATGCACAGGGCGCGATGATATGGAATTAATCCGCGCCGCCCGCCAGGTGGGGGTGCGTTATACGGCGCTTAAGCCGGCTACGCGTGAAGAAATGATTGACCTGCTTGAAAACGCCGGTATAAACTTGTAGCCCTGTAGCCCTAAAAAAACAGGGTAATAGCCCTACAGAACAGGGTTATAGCCCTAAAAATCAGGGTTGTAGCCCTACAAAACAGGGCTGTAGCCCTCCAGCAAAACCGAACGGGTTTTGGCGCTTTGTTTGCGTTTTTCCCAGGCGGGGCGATATTCGGGCGAGTTTAACCAGGCTTTGGCGCGTTCGGTGTTTTCAAATTCGAGAATGACGATGCGCTGGGGCTGCCAATCGCCTTCCAAAACTTCACTTTTTCCGCCGCGTACCAGGTATTTACCGCCGTAGGCGGCGATGGCTGCGGGTGAAAGTTTTTTGTAGGCTTCATAAACTTCGGGGTCGGTCACTTCGATTTCCAAAAAGACATAGGCTGACATAAAATACCTTTCCGGGCAGGCCAGAAAAACCGGACGCTGCATAGTGTTGGGGTTTGTATTTTAATTTTACCCCACAAGCTTTTGTTGATCAGGGTAATTTCCAATAATCCGAAAGATAATAAAAAAGGCTTGAGCGCCTTGGGGTTATAATATACCTGTCGCGCTGGCACATCACAGAGAGTATATAATTGAAGCAGAGTTTGTAATATTATTACAGGAGGCATGCTATGGCAGATGTTTTACGCTGGGGGCTGATCAGTACCGCAAAAATCAATGATAAATTGATCCAGGCAATGAAAGGATCCAAACGTCACCAACTGGCCGCAGTTGCCAGTCGCAACCTGGATAAATCCAAAGTTTATGCCAGGGAAAAAGGCATAAACCGCGCCTATGGCAGTTATGAAGAGCTGCTGGCCGACCCCGATGTGGATGTGGTTTATAACCCGCTTCCCAACCATCTGCATGCCGAATGGACGATTAAAGCCATTCAGGCGGGCAAACATGTTTTATGTGAAAAACCCTTTGTGCTCACACTGGAAGAAATGGATGCGGTGGAAGCAGCCGCCCGTGAACATGGCAAAGTGGTGCAGGAAGCATTTATGTACCGCCACCATCCGCAGACTTTAAAAGTTAAGGAAATGCTCGACCAGGGCGTAATCGGCAAGGTCGGCATGATCCGCGGTGTGTTCACCTTTTTGCTGGAAGACCCCGAAAATGTGCGCCTTAAACCCGAATGGGGCGGCGGATCGCTGTGGGATGTGGGCGTTTACCCGATCAGTTACATTCGCACCATGTTGGGCATGGAACCGGAAGAAGTGCTCTGCTGGCAGGAATTGGGCCCCACCGGTGTGGATGTGGCCTTTGGCGGCGAGATGCGTTTTGCCGGCAAACTGCTGGCGCAGTTTCAGAGCGGTTTTGCCACCACGCATTACACCTCGATGGAAATTCTGGGTGATAAAGGCAGTCTGCAAATCCCCGTGCCGTTTGGGCCGGGAAAATCGACTTCCATTAACCTTTTCCTTGATCGTGATCCGCAAAAAGTGGATATTAAAGGCATGGAACTTTACCTGGGCGAGCTGGACGATATGGCCGAGTGTATCTGGCACGGCAAGACTCCGCGCGTAACATTGGACGATACACGGCGCAATACGAAGGTTTTGTTGGCCTGCCTTGAATCGGCCAACACCGGTAAAGCCGTTAGAGTATAAAAGCCGCAAGTGGTATAATGGTCTGGCATTTCTACAAGGGTGCGTGCAAACGCACCCTGACTTTTCTTTGCCGGAATTTTAAGTAATTCGTCGTGTTTTGTTTTGCGTGAGGCTGTATAATCAATAGTAGTTGGAGAATATATGGAAATAACCTGGTTTGGACATTCTTGTTTTCGTCTGGCAGAACGCGGTCTGGCAACCGTGATTGCCGACCCGTGCGGCGGCGATCTTTTGGGCGGCCGTTTATTAAAATTAAAAGGTGATATCGTCACCGTCAGCCACGATAAACCAGGTCATAATCATATTGAAGCCGTGGAAGGTTCGCCGCATATTATTAACGGCCCGGGCGAATATGAAATCGGCGGCGTTTTTATTACAGGCGTTCAAACCAATGAACACCCCGGCAAGGACGAAACGCGGAATGTTTTATATCTGTTGGATTTTGACGGATTAAATGTGGCTCATCTGGGCGCATTAAACCGGGTGCCCACCCAGACCGAGGTTGAAGCCCTGGGACCGGTGCAGGTATTGTTGCTGCCGGTGGGCGGCGACACCACGCTGGATGCGGCCCGCGCCGCCGAAGTGGTGAACCTGGTTGAACCCAACATTGTTATTCCCATGCATTATGCTATTCCGGGTGAAGCCGAAGGGGATACTTTAAACAAGTTTCTTAAACAGATGGGCATAGCCGATCATTTTGAAGCGCTTGATCTGCTTAAATTACCGGGTGCCGCTTCATTACCGGAAGAAACGAGGGTTGTTGTCTTAAAACAACAACCGGGTTAAGAGGTGAGTTTATGCCTGTAAAATTATTGATGAGTTGGGATATAGCGCCAGAACACGAAGAGGAATATTTTGAGTTCGTCGTGCGAGAATTTTTACCCGGCGTTCAGGGGTTGGGCTTTGAGTTAAGCGATGCCTGGGCTACCGTGTATGGCCCCAAGCCGCAAATGCTGGTCGGCGCCATGCTGCCTTCCATTAATCAGGCCCATAAAGTGCTCAACTCGTCCGAATGGATCAGCCTCAATAACCGTTTGCAAGACTACGTGCGCAACTATAACTATAAGTTGGTCTCTGCCAAAGGTGGATTCCAGTTTTAGTTTTTAAATCATAGATGATGATGTCCGAGATATCAGGCCGCCTGCTGGAATGGTATGATCTTAATGCCCGCCGAATGCCGTGGCGGGGTGCGGCCGATGAATACGGTGTGTGGATATCTGAAATTATGCTCCAGCAGACCCAGGTGGATACGGTCATCCCCTATTATTTACGTTGGATGCAGCGTTTCCCGACCCTGGCCGACCTGGCCGCCGCGACGGAACAGGATGTATTACAGCTCTGGGAGGGCCTGGGTTATTACAGCCGGGCGCGAAATTTACTTAAAGCCGCCCGCCGGGTGGTGAAAGATTATGACGGAAAACTGCCGTCAGACCGGCGCGAGTTGCAGACTCTGCCGGGAATAGGCCCTTATACGGCCGGGGCGATTGCCTCAATTGCTTTCGGGTTGGACGAAGCCACGCTGGATGGGAACATCCGCCGGGTTATGGCGCGTTTATTTAATGTAGAAATTCCGGCGCGTTCACCCGAGGGCGAAAAACTGTTATGGAGTCTTGTTTCGGCGCATTTGCCTTCCGGCCGGGCAGGCGATTATAATCAGGCTTTGATGGACCTGGGGGCGACCATCTGCACACCGGCAACACCGGCCTGCCGCAAATGCCCGCTTGAGGCGTTTTGCCAGGCGCGCGCCCTGGGTGTGCAGCTCGAAAGACCCGTTTTACCGGTACGACCTGTGGTGCCGCATTATATTGTTACCGCCGCGGTGATACAAAATGAGAATAATCACGTATTAATCGCCCAACGCCCACCCAATGGGCTGCTGGGCGGCTTATGGGAATTTCCGGGCGGCAAGCTGGAATCCGGCGAAAGCCTGCCCGAAGGTTTAAAACGCGAAATTGTGGAAGAACTGGCCGCTCAAATTGAGGTTGGCGCTCCGTTCGGCGTTTACCGGCATGCTTATACCCACTACAAAGTCACCCTGCATGCCTTTTTATGTCGTCTTAAAACGGGGCAGACACCGCAGGCTTTGGAAGCCAGTGAGCTGCGTTGGGTGTCACCCGGCGCTTTGGCTTCATTCCCGATGGGGAAAATAGATCGTCAGATAGCCGGTCGTCTGGAGCAGGTGAATGAACATACTTAAGGACAGTGGCGCGCGAGAAAGACAGCGCATGGTTAAAGAGCAGATCGAAGCACGCGGAATTTATAATGAACGTCTGCTCGAAGTAATGCGCCGTGTGCCGCGCCATCTTTTTGTCCCCGATAATTATCGTTCCGAAGCCTACCAAGATTATCCCCTGCCCATCGCCTGCAATCAAACCATTTCACAACCTTACATGGTGGCCTATATGACCCAACTGCTGCACCTTAACGGCAATGAAACCGTCCTCGAGGTGGGCACCGGTTCGGGGTACCAGGCGGCCATATTGGCCGAGATGTGCCACAAGGTTATCAGCCTGGAGCGTTACGGTGAACTGGCCGATAGCGCTTCGAACCTGTTGGGCCGATTAAAGTATAAAAATATTGAAGTGCACCAGGCAGACGGCTCGCAGGGCTGGCCCGAAGGTGCGCCTTACCAGGGCATTCTGGTTACGGCGGCCGCTCCGGCGGTGCCCTTGCCGCTTTTGCAACAAATGGCCGACGGCGGGCGTTTGGTGATTCCGGTCGGGCCGCGTTCAGCCCAGGAGCTGCAACTCTGGGAGCGCCAGGGGCGCGATTATCATCACCAGGTGATGCTGCCGGTGGTATTTGTGCCGCTGCGGGGTATGCTGGGTTGGAATGAAGATACCCCAACCGCCCGGTAAATTTTGTCCCCTTAATTAAGCGTCATTGCTCACCCAATCTATCGATAAAAAATAAAAAACCTTCGAGCCCAACCCTTCCCCCGGCATAAGGGTGGCGGGCTAAAAAGAGTCATTTCATTATTTTAATGTGGTAATTGAAGTTCAGGTTCAAAACGGGCGGCCTGACCGCACCTTTTTGAACCTGAACGATGAATGCTCCGGAGTAAATCGAAATTTCCGGCGAGTTTATTTGATAATGGATTCGGAAAAATGTTTAATTTCTTCGCGCTGACGGTAAATAATATCGCGCAAGACATCGCTGATTGAAATCACCCCGACGAGGGTGTCGTCTTCATCCATCACCGGCAGGTGCCGGATGTGGTTTTTATTCATTAAGTCCATTGCCTCTTCGGTGGTCTGCCCGGCGTGAATGCGGATGACCTGTTTGCTCATGATTTCTTTGACGGCCGTATCTTTGGATGTTTTGCCGAATAAAATTACCTTGCGGGCATAATCTCTTTCCGAAATAATGCCGACCAGTTTTTCTCCGTCCATAACCATTAAGGCGCCCACATCTTTATCTGCCATGATTCTCAGGGCTTCGAAAACGCTGTCATCTGGTTTTACACTCCAGATATATGAATGACCTTTGGCCTGTAAAATATACCGGATACTGCTCATTTCGCCTCCTTTTGAATAAAACGGGTAAAATCATTCTAAAAACGAGTCACTTGCAAGAGCTATCAATATCACCCGATTAATCTTAATAACCTACCTTCCATTTCTTGCAGAACAAGAACAAATTGAATAGAATGGGAGGGTATGTTTGAATAACAGGATTCTTTGAATGAATATAACCCCAACGGGCATCATTGGACACGCGGAAAAATCAAAAGAGATTGAGTTTGAACAAAAACTGAAAGATTTGTTTTTTGGTCTGGCAGACGCGGTACTTTTAATTAACTTTTCGTCGCGCCAGATCATTGATGCCAATATACACGCCGAAAAGATGCTGGGGTATGAAGCGGGAGAACTGTTTGGCCGGTACACGCGCGATGTTTATCCGGATGCACATGTTTATGAACAGGTGGGTAAGGCGGGTGAGGATATCATTTCGCAACATCGCGGCGATCATTTTAACCTGGTCTTAAAAAAGAAAAACGGCGACCTGTTAAGCGCGGAAGCCTTCGTGCTGCCTTTATTTGATGAAGCCATTCAACAACACCGCGGCATTATTATTTTTCAAAATAAAGCCGATTTTCATCAAAACGATCTGGACGCCCGTTATCGGGCCATGTCGCAGAACTCGCGCGATATTGTGCTGTTTGTTGAAATCAACACGGGCAGAATTCTGGATGCCAACCGGATTGCGTTAAATACTTATGGTTACACTTATGATGAATTATTAAAATTACGCATTGATCAGATTGGTAAAAATGGCGACCCGGGTTTTAAGATCAACCGCAAAGCCTATTCTTCGGCAGTCATTCACGAAGCGGTACACTGCCGCAAGGATGGCAGCACCTTTCCGGTGGAAGTCAGTTTTCAAGATACACGGGCGGCGGATGACAGGGTTTTGGTTGTCATCGTTCGCGATGTTACCTCGCGTTTTCAAGCCGAAAACGCCCGCCAGGCCAGCGACGAACGGTACCGGCTGTTGTTTAACAGCATGATGGATGGTTTTGCCCTGCACGAAATGGTTTATGATAAACAGGGCAAACCGGTGGATTATCGTTTTATAGAAGTGAACCTGGCCTATTATGCATTGCACAACCTGATGATTGAAATTAACCGGAAACTGGCCAGCGAGGTGTTTCAAGATAACGAAACGGGCCCGATCGAGTTGTATGACCGGGTGGCACGTACGGGCATTCCCGCATATTTTGAACATTATTATCCGCGCCTGGATCGGTATATTGATGTGATGGTTTTCAGCCCGTTGAAGGGGCAGTTTGCCACCATCATGACTGACATTACCGCCCGAAAAAAGGCCGAAGCGGAAATTCAACGCCAGTTTCAAAGACTGGAGGCCCTGCGCCTGGTAGACAGCGCCATTGCCACCAGTTTTAACCTGCAAATTATTATAAAAATTTTGTTGGACCAGGTAACGGCCAAACTGGGCGCCGATGCGGTGGCTTTGTTGACATTAAATGTTCATAACCAGATGTTGGAATACGAATCGGTGCGCGGGTTCCGCTGTCAGAATCTCGAACATACCAATATCAGTCATGACGACGGCCTGATCATTCAAATCATGGATAGTAATGCTCCGTTGATTATCAATCAACTGTCAAATTCACCCCATCATTTCGGCAAACAGCGCCAGGTATTAATGGTGGCGGAGGATTTTCATTCATATTGCGGCGTGCCGGTGGTTGTTAAGGGGCATGTCCGGGCCGTGATTGAAACTTATTTCCGCAAACCCTTTATTGTGGATGACGATTGGCTTTCATATTTAAATACCCTGGCCAGCCAGGCGGCCATAGCCATCGATAATACTGAAATGTTTGAGGGCATGCAGCGTTCAAGCATTGAGTTAACCCGGGCCTATGAAGCCACTATTGAAAGCTGGGCGCACTCGTTGGATATTCGCTGCCAGGAAAACCCCATGCATACCTACCAGGTCACGCAGATGACCGTGCGCCTGGCGCGCCGCCTGGGAATGGGAGATGAAGATATCGTGCATGTGCGCCGCGGGGCGATTTTGCATGATATCGGCAAAACCGGCATTCCCGACCAAATTTTGTTAAAAACGGGACCGTTAACCCCCGATGAGTGGAAGGTTATGCGCCATTTCCCGATCATCGCGTATGAATTGATTTCGCACGTGCCCTACTTGCTGCCGGCTATGGATATCCCCTATTCACATCACGAACATTGGGACGGCAGCGGTTATCCGCTGGGATTAAAGAAAAATGCCATTCCGCTGGCTGCCCGGATTTTTGCCGTGGTGGAGACCTGGAATGTGATGCGCCTGGATCGACCTTATCGAAAGGCCTGGATGGATGATGCAGTGATAGAATATATTCGTGATCAGTCGGGCGCCAGATTTGACCCGGCTGTGGTGGATGAGTTTTTTAAAATGTTGGGTGAATCAGGAGACAGATAACGTATGAAGGTTTATGAGTGGGTGAAGGAATTTCAGGGTGCGGTAACGGTTTGTAATAAAGAGGGAATCATTACCGAGATGAATGATAAATCCATCAGCAACTTTGGCAAAAGCGGCGGCGCCGACCTGATTGGCAGCAACGTACTTGAATGCCACCCCGAGCCGGCTCGATCGAAACTGGTGAGCATGTTAAAAGAGGGGCGTTCAAATGTGTACACCATTGAAAAAAAGGGGATTAAAAAGCTGATTTATCAAGCGCCCGTTTATGAAAATGGCGAATATGCCGGTTTTGTTGAACTGTCGCTTGAAATTCCTTTTGATATGCCGCATTTTAAGCGTGATTAACCATGACACGCCGATTGATTTACCACATTATTTCAGGCGTCGACTGGAAAAACGCCCAACAGGCGGGGTTATATCGCGCGCCCAGCCTGGAGACTGAGGGGTTTATCCACTGCTCTACACGGAACCAGGTGCTTAACACGGCAGCGCGTTATTATCAAGGCGCTTCCGATTTGCTGCTGCTGCACATCGATATGATGCGTTTAACTTCCGAAATCCGCTTTGAAGATACAGCCGGCCATGACAGCCTGTTTCCGCATGTTTACGGCCCCATTGCGTTGGATGCCGTGGTGGCTGCGGTGGCTTTCCCATGCCGCGCCGACGGTTTATTTGACTGGCCGGCAGAAGCATTCACGGAGTGATATGCTGCCCGAGACGATAAAAGACCTGCCGGTGGTGACGATCTTACATGGCGATGACGATTATGCCATCGGCAGTGCGATTAATAAAATAACCGCCCTGATGGGTGATCCATCCATTGCGGATTTAAATATCGCGCGCATGGATGGCGCCACAGTTTCATTGGATGACGTTAAATCCAATATTTCAACCATGCCATTCCTGGCCGAACGCCGCCTGGTGGTTTTAACCCACCCCTTAAACCGTGGCGAAGGGTATAAGGATAAACTGCTTGGCCTGCTTAACACTTTGCCCGACAGCGCGGCCCTGCTGCTGGTGTTGGACGACAGCTTTGAGCGCAAGGATTGGAAAACCATAAACAAAAGCCACTGGTTAAGGAACTGGTCTCAGGCGGAAAAAACGCGTGTTTTATGGCTTACCTGTCAACTGCCTTCGGGTGACCAGATGGCGGCCTGGATCATGAATTACGCCAAAAGTCTGCAAGGACGTTTTGACCCGCACGGCGCCTCCGAATTGGCCGCGCACGTGGGCAGCGATACCCGTATGGCGGCTATTGAGGTGGAAAAACTGCTCACCTATGTGGACTATAAACGTCCGGTGGATGCCGACGATGTTAATTTATTAACCACCTCCATCAGCACGGTCAGCATTTTTGACATGGTGGATGCCGTTGCCCAGCAAAACAGCCGCAAAGCCATCCATTTGTTACATAATTTGTTGGAACAACAGGAACCGGCCGGCCTCTTTTTTATGATTGTGCGCCAGTTTCGTTTGTTGATTCAGGCGCGCGAGCTGCTGGATGAAGGCGGCGGCGCCGATCAGATTGAGCGGGATATGCGCCAGCACCCCTTTGTGGCTAAAAAACTGGCCGAACAGGCGCGGCGTTTTTCGATGCCGCAACTGGAACAGGTTTATCGACGTCTCTTTGAGATGGATGAAGCCATGAAAACCAGCCAGGCCGCGCTTGATCTTTCGATGGACATGTTTATTGCAAGTCTGGCGCGTTAAGTAATGCGCTTAAATGACCGATTAATAGTAAAGACAGATGTAGTTGAACAGGTGTATGAAGTGTCGACAGGTAAATTTATGATCACACCCTCCAAACGAGATGAATACCCCTTCCTTGCCGATTGGTTTTCCATCAGCCTGCGCTGGCTGGTGATGCTGGGGGTTGCAAGTTCGTTGTTAATGACCGGCACGCTTAACTGGCCGGTTATTTACTTGATTCTTTTCTGTGTGATCTGGAACCTGTTTGCTTCAATCCTGGCAATGAGCAACCACCGAATTCCGGCGCATCGCCTGGTTTTTGTTGCGGTGGATGCGGTTATTACGGTTTTGTTTTATTATTTTGGCGGCGGCTTAACCGGTCCCCTGGTCTGGGTCAGCCTGATGGCGCTGTTTTCGGCTGCCGTTTATTTTGAATGGCAGGGCAGTGTACTGATTGCGGTGGTGCTTTCGCTTTTACAGAGCGTTTTGTTTGTGCTGCAAAGCAGCGCCGAAATTGTTCTGCCCATGCAAAACACCTTGCAGCCGCTTTTTCCGGCAGTTTTATACCTCTCTTTGTGGCAGTTTCTGGTGGGACTGGGTCTTTTTAACCTGCTGATCGGCCTGGCTTTTGGTTTGTTGAGCCGCCAGTTTATGAAAAGCGCCCGCCGTCATTATCAGAATCTGATTACAAAACGGCATGATGACGAACTGCGCGCCCAGCGCCGCGAACGCAACCGCATGCGAATTATTTTTGATATGATCGAAACGCTTTCCTCCTCGCTGGATTACCAGACGGTTATTGAAACCTCGCTGGATATGTGCAGCGAGGCTGTGGGCGTTTACGGCCCCGAAAAAGACACCTTAATTCGGGCCGCTCTGCTGTTTGACGAGCACGACCTGGTCATTCAATCGGGGCGCGGCATTATCTCGGCGGATTTGCGCCAGACTTTTCCGGCCAACGGCGGGGTACTGCGGGATGTGCTGCAAACGGCCAAACCGCAGGTCATTCGCCAGCCCATGCAAGACCCCGAATTGGGACGATTAATGTCTTTACAGACCTGTCATTCGGCGTTGTTATTGCCGCTGCACCGCGGGTTAAATGCCTTTGGCGTCATGTTGTTTGCGCACCCGGATGAGGCCTTTTTTAATACCGACCGCTGTGAAATTCTGGAGGTGCTCAGCCACCAGGTGGTGGTGGTGATTCAAAACGCGCGCCTTTTTCAGGACGTCGCCGAGGAAAAACAGCGAATCGTTGAGACTCAGGAGGAGGCTCGCAAAAAACTGGCGCGTGATTTGCATGACGGCCCCACCCAGACGGTTTCGGCGATTGCCATGCGCCTTTCCATTGCACGCCGCCTGTTGGACGAGCAAAAATTGGATGAGGCAGCCGAAGAGTTGGGCATGCTTGAAGACCTGGCGCGGCGCAGCACGCATGAAATTCGCACCATGCTGTTCACCCTGCGCCCGCTGGTATTGGAATCGGATGGTTTGCTGGCGGCGTTGCAGGCTATGGCCGATAAAATGCGCGATACCTACCGCCAGAATGTGACCGTGGAAGTAGACCCCGAAACCTTAACCATGCTTGAAATAAACAAACAGTCGGTCATTTTTTCACTGGCCGAGGAAGCGGTTAATAATGCACGCAAACATGCCCAGGCCAGTGAGATTCGTGTGCGCCTGCGTTTTGCGGGCAAAGATAAGAGCATCGGCTTGCTCGAAATCGATGATGACGGCGTGGGTTTTGATGTGAAGGCGATTAACAATGATTATGAACGCCGCGGCAGTTTTGGTATGGTCAACCTGCGCGAGCGCACCGATTTGGTCAACGGTGTTTTGCACATTGAATCTACACCCGGCAAAGGCACTCGCGTGCAGGTGGCCGTTCCGTTTACACAGGAAGCCATTGATCGTTTGCAGCGTTTAAGATAAGGCCAATTTTTCCCCGTTATATTTTAAAAATTGAATTTAAGAACCGGGCTTCGGCCACCGAGGTGGTATCGGCTCAGCCAGCGGGCTTCGGCCACCGAGGTGGTATCAGGCTCGGCCAGCGGGCTTTGGCCACCGAGGTGGTATCAGGTTCAGTAAACGGCTGCCCCATACGATGGCCGGAAGGATAAAAAAACTTCCCGGTTCAGCGCCGGGAAGTTTGTGAAGTTTATTTTGTTTAGGGTAAAACGTAGTGGGGGTTGATATAACCGCCGTTATAACGCACTTCGAAGTGCAAATGCGGGCCGGTTGAGTTACCGGTATTACCGGTGTATCCGATTACCTGGCCTTTGCTAACACTCTGGCCGCACTGCACCAACAGGGCGCTGTTGTGGGCGTAGAGTGTGTGATATCCGTTGCCGTGGTCGATCATGATCATCAAACCATAACCACCGCCGATGGGGCCGGAATAAACCACCAGACCGCTGTCTGCGGCGTAAAACGGTGAACCGTCTGCGGCGCCGATGTCGATGCCGAGGTGGCCGGACCAGTAATCATTACCCGAAATCAGGTGCGTGGCAGACGGCCAGATGAAGGAACCCGTGCCCATAGCGCCGCTTGCCGGCAGTTCGCATTGGGCGGCAATACCGCGGGACGCGCCGGAGTTGGGTCTCCAGATGGTGGGCACCAACCACTGGCGGTTTTCACGCCAGCCGCCCGGGATCATCACGTAGGAATCGGCTTGAATCTCGGGGTTGGTTAAATCCAGTTTGTTGCCCGGCCAACCGACGATATCATTGGTGGTCACCTGGTATTTTGAGGCGATTTCATCCAGCTTGTCGTCTTTTAGCCATTTGTAATAAATGCCGTCCACGGGAGGAATGGTTAATTCCTGGCCGACGGAAAGCATGTTGGGGTTATCGTCCAGCAGGTCATAATTGGCCCACAAGACGGTTTCGGGTTTGAGTTTGTATTTGTTGGCGATTGAAAAAACCGAGTCGCCTTTATCCACCGTGTAGGTGGTGGCGGTAGAGCGTGCCCGCGACGGGATGATGGTGTGTAAATCGGTTTCACGCACCATGGCGCCGGTTGATTTTTCGGGTACCATAGCCGGCATGGGAACGCTGTTGCCGGTGGCTTTATTGGTGTCTGCGGGCTCAAGCAAAGCAACTTCGGGGGTTTTTTCAACATCATAAACACCCAGGGGTGAGCGTTTAATAAGGATGGTTGTGAGGATCGCCAGTAAAACGACCACCACGGCCCATAACAACCAGGGAAGCCACATATCAAAGAAGAGTTGGTATAACCAGCCCCCTTTGTTTGCGGCCGAATTTGTTTTCACATATCCTCCGTTAAGTTCTCCAAAAATTCCATATTATTACGTGTCTTGGCGAGGCGTTGCACGATGGCTTCGGTGGCCACCGAGGGATCCAGCCCGGCGCCTTGCGGCGGGGTGGAAATCATTTGCAGATACATGCGGCGCATTAACCAGACACGCTGTAACAGGTCGGGGCCCAACAACAGGTCTTCGCGACGGGTGGAAGAACGTTCGATGTCGATGGCGGGGAAAATGCGGCGTTCTTGCAGGCGGCGCGACAGGTGAAGTTCCATGTTGCCGGTGCCTTTAAACTCTTCATATACCACGTCGTCAAGACGTGAGCCGGTATCAACCAGGGCTGTTGCAATAATGGTCAGGGAGCCGCCTTCTTCAATATTACGCGCGGCGCCGAAGAAACGTTTGGGCGGGTATAAAGCCGAGGGGTCCATACCGCCGGACAGGGTGCGGCCGGAGGGATTAACCACCAGGTTATAGGCGCGAGCCAGACGGGTGAGTGAGTCCATTAAAATGACCACATCCCGGCCGATCTCAACCAGGCGTTTGGCGCGTTCGAGTGTGATTTCGGCGGTGCGCACGTGTGAGGTAACCGGTTCGTCAAAGGTTGAGGCGACCACTTCGGCATCCACCGAACGATCCATATCGGTCACTTCTTCAGGGCGCTCGCCGATCAAGGCAATGATCAGGTGCACATCGGGATGGCGGGTGGAGATGGAATTGGCAATTTGTTTTAAGATGGTGGTTTTACCGGCTTTAGGCGGTGAAACGATCATACCGCGTTGACCGCGGCCGATCGGAGAAATCAAGTTAATTAAACGGGTTGATAAAGTGGCGTGGTCAATTTCGAGATCAAAACGTTTATCGGGAAAAATGGGGGTTAAATCTTCAAAAACCGGGCGACGACGGGCTTCTTCGGGAGCAATTCCGTTGATACTTTCAACTTTGAGCATGCCGTAGTGTCGTTCACCTTCGCGCGGCGGGCGCACATGGCCGATTACCAGGTCTCCGGAGCGCAACTCGTAGCGGCGCAACTGCGCCTGTGATACATAAACATCTTCAGGGCCGACCTGATAATTGGTGCGTAAAAAGCCAATGCCCTCATTCATAATTTCAAGAACGCCGCCACGTACTTCAAGCCCTTCTTTTTCGGCTTCACTCTGGCGAATACGGATAATTAAATTTTCTTTTTTAAGGCGTGTGGCATTCGGAATGTTAAGTTCCTTGGCGGTGTCTCGCAATTGAGACAGGGGGACATTTTCAAGTTCGAGTATTTTCATGGAATCCTGAATCTCTTATAATATTAAATTAATATAGCCTATCTATGACGAATAAAGCAATAACTGAACTTCAGTTTGGTGAAATAGAATGCATTTAGAATAAGTGTGAGGAAATGATATCTTGCTTCGCGCTTTACCCCTTATCCTGAAAGCAGGAAGCACTAACAACCTGAACCATTAACTAAGCTTTTTGATTATAGCACGCTGTAAATAGTTATGCAAGGATTCATGACTTGCAAGCAATTTGATTAGGATGTATTTTGTCGTGATTGTTGATACAGGTTGCAATGCGTTTTTTGTTATAAAAACTCAAAAATGTAACATTAATTTTTTTATCTTGCCTCTTTGATCAGTTCAAGCGCCTTATCTTTTTGATTGGGGTAGAGATTGCCGGGAACTTTGTCTTTTCCGAGTGATGCGCGCACCATAAAACGGGCACATTCACGACTATCACCCAGGCAGTAACGCCGTTTTAACATTTCAGATGTAGCCGGTTTATCTGCCATTTTATCATTAAAAAATATACATCCAGACAGACATTCACATTCAGCCATATACCCATACCTCCGAATACTGATAAATGATTAATTAAATTATAATACAATGCGGTAATAAATACCAAAAAAATATGATTAACTTAATCAAAGTTTGTTTAAATCCAGGGTTATTACTTAAAGTAAGGGCGCTGCCCGGTAAAAACCAGGTTTATCCCGCCCCTGCAGGGATGCCTGCCTTAGGCACAGCTTTGCCATACCTTCCGAAAAATGCGGAAGGGAGAACACCATTTTTGGGAATTAATGGCGTGTTCACGCCATTAATTCCCAAAAAACCGAAAAAACAATCGGCGCTAAGAATTGCCGTGTCTCGGCTAAAAAAAAACGACGGCGAAGAAAGTTCTTCACCGTCGTTGAGAAAAGAGGAGATTGGATAATGTTTAGAAGCCAAGCACTTCTTTAACCAGAAGCATGGTGACATTGCGCTGCAAAAATGCCGGCTCATTTTCAATGATCATGGTTTTGCCCATAATGCTGCCGGGCGCGCCGGTGTTTTTCATGCGGTTATCTTCCAGAGGAAAGACGTGTTCATGCAGTCGTTTAAAGGCTTCATCCAGGTTGGCCACAATTTTCTGCGCTCCGGCGACCCAGATGACATTTTTGCTGGAGAACGCATAAGACGGAAGCTGACTGCCGGTGGCGCTGGCCACCAGAATTTCACCGTTTTCACTGATGGCATGTACGCTGCCCAGGAAATAATCGGATAAGATGCTCTGTTTGCGTAAAGCGCCCTGTTTAACCGGGTCTTTTTCGGCCAGAATATCGTTTTTCAGGTTTTTCCAGGGATGTTTTCCGGAGATTAACAGATCATCCAGACCGATCTGAGTCAGGGTGGTTGATCCGCCGGTCATAACCGGCGCACCGGCCGGAATGAGTTCTTTAATCCGCTCGAGAGCGGCCTCTTTATTTTCAACAACTTCCACATTTATCCCGCGGGCTTTAAGCGCTTCTACGGTTTTCTGGATTTTATTGTTATCGGGTAATGTATTGTACGACATAACAAACCTTTCTTATAAATAGTATGTATTCTATAATTATATAGTATCAATTGTATAGTGAAGTCAGTATAATACATCTTGTTAAGAATTTCAAATAAGAATTTTATTAATATTTTTATAAATAATAGTCAATATCGACACCCTCTGCCATCGAAAAACGTTTTGGGTATTCTTTGACCCCATTCATTAATAGCAGGGGTGATGATAGGTTTTGGCCTGATCCTGATAGATGGGGCTTGATGTTGTTATGGATAAAAAAGCAGGGCTTTAATTTTGATTATCTCCCCTAAAAACATAAAATATTCTTCGAAGTTATATAGTTGATTAAGGATTAACGATATAATTAGCCGGTTATTTAAAAACAGACCTGTCTACAATATTCAACATTAAATATCCTTGATGGATCTGAAAAATAATTCACCAGAGATTAAAACTAAATATAAGTGTTGAGGCAGATATTTTAAAATATTCCAGGGGCATCCAGTTCCTGGAATTGTATATTTATTTGCCCGCGGAGGATTTATGAGGTTAATGAAGCGTATTAAACTCAAAGTAAAGTTCATTACCGGTTTTTTTGGGGTGGCTGCCATTATTGCCATCGTCGCGGGGGTTGGTTATATAAATATGCAAATCATCAAAGAAGGATCGGAGACAATTTATATTCGCAGTCTGCCTCCCATTCGCCAGTTGGGAGCGGTTGAAGCCGCAGTTTATAAACTGCGCGGAGACGTGATTAAGGCGGCGCTGATCCCTGCTTTGCGTGATACGGTGGAAGCCGACGCACAAGCATCCATTGATACGGTAGATCAAAACATTGTTAATTATCGCGCTGTAGATATCAGCCCGCTTGAGAAAGAGACTCTGGATAAGTTTGATCCCCTCTGGAAATCTTATCAACTGGTGATTCGGAATGCGCTGGATAAAATCGCGGCCAATGATATCGAGGGCGCCACGGAAGTGTTATCCGACCCACAGGCCGTAACTGTGCGCGACGAAATGGACCAGATCCTGGTTAACTTAATTCGATTAAATCAGAGTAATGCCGACGATTTAAACAATCGTAACCGGAGTGTGTTTGAAAACACCACCTGGGTGCTTATTCTGGTGACCGCTTTTGGCGTATTAATGGCCATCAGCCTGGGCTGGTTCCTGGCGGTAACGGTGATTAACCCGCTGGATAAACTGACCAAAGCCTCACAACAAATCGCCCGTTCAGACCTGGAAGCGTTATCGGTTAAATTTGACGCCCTTGCCAAAGGTGATTTAACACGCAGTTTTTACATTTCCACCCAACCCGTAGCGATCGAGGCGCAGGATGAAATTGGCGAACTGGCTTCTGCGTTTAATGAAATGATTAACCACCTGCGGGAAACGGGGCAGTCATTCGGTTTAATGGTGGTGAATTTACGCAACCTGATCACCAGCCTTTCCGATGATGCCGGTCGATTAAATGCGGCCTCACAACAACTGGTTGAATCAGCCAGCCAGGCCGAACAGACCACCAACCAGATTTCCAACACCATGCAGCAGGTTGCCCTGGGCATCGGCCAGCAAAGTGAATCATTAAACAAAACGGTAGCCTCGGTGGAACAAATGAGCCGGGCGATTAATGGTGTGGCCAACGGCGCTGAAGAACAATCTCAGGCCGTTTCACGGGCAGCCGTCATTACCACACGCATCACTTCGGCCATTCGCCAGGTCAGTGAAAATGCGCGTACGGGCGCCAACGGCGCCACACAGGCAGCCGAAATTGCCCGCGCCGGTGCGCAGACGGTTGAAGAAACCATTTCGGGTATGCAGGCGATTAAAGAAAAGGTGAATATTTCAGCGCAAAAAGTGCATGAAATGGGTGAACATTCCAATCAGATCGGCGCGATTGTCGAGACGATTGACGATATTGCTTCACAAACCAACCTGCTGGCGTTAAATGCCGCCATTGAAGCCGCCCGGGCCGGCGAACACGGTAAAGGTTTTGCCGTGGTGGCCGATGAGGTGCGCAAGCTGGCCGAACGTTCCAGCCATGCCACCAAAGAAATTGAAAAGCTGATTCAGGGCATTCAAACCACCGTGACCGAATCGGTAACCGCCATGAATGAGGGCGCGCGCGAAGTGGAACGGGGTGTGGAACATGCCGGGCAGTCGGACAAGGCATTGAGCAATATTCTTAAAGCCGTCGAAATGGTCAACAGCCAGGTCGATGAAATTGCGGCGGCAGCCGGAGAGATTGAAAAATCTTCAGGCGAACTGGTGGATGCCATGGATTCCGTTTCGGCTGTGGTTGAACAAAACACCGCTTCAACCGAAGAAATGGCAGCCGGTTCAATGGAAGTATCACAATCGATTGAGTCGATTGCGGCGGTCAGTGAAGAAAACAGCGCGGCTGTGGAACAAATCAGCGCCGGCGCCACCGAAATGAGCGATCAGGTCAAAGAAGTTTCGGCTGCGGCTTTATCCATGACGCAGATGGCAAAAAGTTTACAATCACTGGTGTCCCAATTTAACGTGGACGGCGAACAGGATATTGTTAAAAATATCGAACGCGGTAAAAAAGATACACTTGAATGCCTGCAATCGCTGGAAGACCTGATGGCGGGTAATAAACACATCGATTTTAATGAAGAATCCATTCCATCGCACACCGATTGTCATTTTGGCTTGTGGTATTACAGCACCGGACAGATTGTTTTGAAGGATATGGCAGAGTTTGTGGCTTATGAAGACCTGCATATTCGTTTTCACCAGTTGGTCCGCGAGGTAGCGAAAACTTACCAACAGGGCGGCAGCAAGGAGAAACAGGCGCTTGAAAAAATGCCCCAGGTCAGGGAGCTTTCCGCGCAAATGCATTCTTTACTGGACCGCATTCAACAAAAATGGATCAATCGAAAATAAGATCCCCCTTTTGATTCCATTGATAGCTGGCGGGTGGTTTAGATTGTTTATGCAAAACTCAGATTAAATAAAAAGAGGTTCGGAAAAAATTTTTTCCGAACCTCTTTTTTGTGGTTAAGCACCGGCTGGAGCCTGTGTCATTTTGCGGATACTGCTGCGTGAGATAAGAAAGAGGATCAATATTAAACCGACAAATAATACGGTAGCCCAGGTACAGCTAACGGGTCCCTGGCTTTCGATCATATATCCCATAGCGAGCGGGATTAACATGCCCCCCACGCTGCCAAGGGATGAGACAACGCTGACCGCCATGCCCGAATTGGCCTGGAAGGCCGTGGATGTTATGGCGATTACCGTAGGGTAGATGGCCCCAAAGCTGAAACCGATTAACAAAAGGGCGACGACACTGGGAATATACAGGCCGGTGCTGAGGCTAAAAATTACTCCGCCCGATAAAGCGCCGCCCAGACAAATGCCCAGAATCTGGTTCGGGCTCAGGCGCATGCCCAGCCAGGCGTTAACCAGACGGCCGATGGTGAAGGTTAACCAGAATCCGGATGAAACCAGAGCCGAGATTTCAAGCGTTAATCCGGCGGTCTGGTTGATGTAAGTGCTGATCCAGCCACCCAGGCCGGTTTCAATGCCCACGTAACAAAAGGCCATAAAACCGAGCAGCCAGACAAAAGGCATACGCATCACCAGGTTGAAGCTGCTGCCGGCCGAGGTGTTTTTGGCTGCTTCGGAAGGCATCGGTTTAATGCGCAGTACAAAGGGGATGGTGATGAAATAAGCCAGCGCATCAATGCCGATGACGGGCAGGCCGGTATTAAAAAACGAGAGCGAAAACCCGACGGCCGCCGGCCCGATGATAGCGCCCAGGCCAAAAAAGAAATTAAGCAGATTCAGCGCGGAAACGCTGCGTTCGGCAAAAACACGGGCGATCATGAGGTTATTGCCCAATACCACGGCGCCCAGACCCAGCCCGGCCAGTAAAGCCAGTGAAAGAACCAGCATTTGCGAGCGGCTAAAAGCCAGACCGCCCAGGCCAATGGTGATCATAATTAATCCGGCCAGCAGAACGGGCCGTTGGCCGTAACGGTCATAAATGGGACCGGCGATTAACTGGGTGATGGTGGAGCCTAAAAATATGGCGGTGAAAACGGCACCCATCGCGGCCAGGCTGACCCCGGCATTGGCCGCCAATTCGGGAAGCAGTGGGCCGATGGCTGCCGTGCTGATGCCCAGGCAAAGAAAAATGGCGCAGGCAACGATGAGTATATATTTTGAATCTGTTTGAGACATTCGAACTCCTGAAAAATGTTTGTACGATAAGTGCCGATCTGTCGGACTTTTAAACCCCCACTGAAAATGTTTAAAGGTTTTTGGTTCAAAATCAAAAAGTTTGTTTTCGATTTTGAACCAAAAAATAATGTTTGTTTACCAGAGGATTTCTTTTATAAAATTCGACAAATAACCCGGATTAATGTTCTGTGGGTGAATATATCAGCCCTGTCATACTCCGTCAAGATACACTAATTTGTCTCGCAGGCCGGTACACTTTGGCGCGCCGGTTGGTTAAGCTGGTGAATGACAATAAATAAAACCAGTAAACCTGCGATGCCCAAACACACAAACCAGGCGCTGGCAGAAGCGCCATAGCGGTCGAGAATAAACCCCTGAGCCCAGGGCAAAATCATTCCACCGATGCTGCCCATTGCGGCTGCCAGACTGGCCGCTTTGCCGGCATTCTGGCGAAAGGCTTTGTTGACGATGGCAATAACGGTGGGATAAACTGCCCCGAAACCCAGACCGGTTAATAAAATGGAGATGATGCTGAGGGTTTGGACCCCGGTACTGAAGGCAAATAACAGCCCGCCGGCCAGGCTTGTGCCAATGCAGGTGAATAAAATCCGTTCGGGTGACAGGCGCATGCCCAGGTAGGCATTTAATAAACGGCCCAGGGTTAATGCCATCCAGAAGGCGGATGAAACCAGGGCGGCCGAATCCATGCTCAGGCGGGTGGTTGTGCTCATGTAGGTGCTGATCCAACCGCCCAGCCCGTTTTCAACACCCACATACACCAGCAGCAGCAGCCCCAGCATCCACAATAAGGGCTGGCGATAAACGCTGAAGGTATCATTGGGCCGTTTTTCAAGGGCGACGACGGTATTTTGAGGGATTTTTAATTTCAGAATAAACGGAGCCAGGGCAATAAACAATAAACCGTTGATGGCCGGGATATACAGCCCGTTATTCCAGGCGCCAATTGCCAGGCCGACCAGGGCCGGCCCGGCAAAGGCACCCAGACCGTAAAAGAAGTTGAGCAGGTTCAATGCCGCCACGCTTCGCCGCTCAAAAACTTGCGCAATTAATACGTTGGAGCTTAAATCCACCGCCCCGTGCCCCAACCCGCCCAAAAAAGCAAATAATAAAATCATCCACAAACTGGGCGAAAGACTGAAGACCAGCATACCTGCTCCCAGGATTAACGAACCCCAGAAGAGCACCGTGCGCTGACCAAAACGATCACTGATGGGGCCGGCTGCAACCTGGGCAATTAAGGCCCCCAGAAATAACATGGTGAATACCGCGCCAATTTCCACCAGACCGGCGCCGCTTTGCCGGCTTAACTGCGGCAGCACCGGACCGATGACGGCCAGGCTGATCCCCAGGCAGAAAAACGCAATGCTGGTAATAATCATAATTTTTTTATCATCACTGATGGACATGTAATTTTCTCCTTGTGCAAAAAGCAGTGGACAACCGCAAAAACATGCATTATAATGCATATATACGAATATATCAGCGTTTGTGCGGGTTGTCAATACCCAATACGTGCATAAAAACGCAAAAACAGGCAAAAAATGTTAAAAGAAGAGCGACAACATTTAATTCTTGAAATACTGCGTAAAAACGGTAAAGTGCTGGCAACTGAATTAAGTCTGCATTTTGGCGTGTCCGAAGACACCATCCGGCGTGATTTGCATGAATTGGATCAAGCTGGCAAAATGGTGCGGGTGCATGGCGGCGGTTTACCGCGCTCTCCGGCGGGTAATAACTTTACGGAGCGTTTAAAACAATGGCCGGAGTCCAAAGCTGCCATTGCCCGGGCTGCATTACAAATGATTCATACGGACGAGGTCATCATTCTGGATGGCAGCACCACCACCCTGCACGTGGCCGAAATCTTGCCGCCCGATTTACGCGCCACCATCATTACCAACAGCCCGGTGATTGCCGATACACTGGCAGACCATGCCCGGGTGGATGTGGTATTGGTGGGTGGAAAATTGTATAAAGAATCGCGGGTTACCACCGGCGCCGCCACGGTGGAGACTTTCCGTGCCATCCATGCCGATATTTGTTTTCTGGGTATTTGCAGCCTGCATCCCGAAGTGGGTATCAGTACGGTGGATATGGAAGAATCATATGTTAAACAAGCCATGTTAAACGGCTCAAACCGAGTGGTGGCTTTGTCGTCATATGAAAAGCTGGGTACGGCCTCACCTTTTATCGTGGCGCCCATCTCGGCTTTAACCGATTTAATCACCGAAAAAAGCGCGCCTGAAGACGTGCTGCTTGCCTATCAACAAGCCGGCATACGGGTGGAACTGGTTTAATAAAACAAAAGGGCGTTGGTTTTAATATCTTAATACAACGGCAAACCAGAGGAAGAGCATCCCATGAAGGTTGAAGAACTGCCCCATTATGGAAAAGATTTATTAAGCATTGCGCACACGGGGCATACGCCGCTGCGCAAAAAATTGGCGCTGCTGCCACCCGCATTACGATTTCTGGGCGGCATTATTACCGCACTGGGCCCGGCCGGAAGCGTACGGTTTATAAAAACCTATCGATCAAGCCTGCAAAAAGCGCAGGGCATGGATTGGTCGCATTTATATATTCGCGGCCTGTCAGCGCCAGATTTGCAGCAGATTTTGCCCAAAATGGTGCTGGCAAAAGAGCTGGCCGACGCGTTGGGGCTGGAAAAAGCGGCTCGCCTGCGGAATGCCATGTCGGATTCAATTTCATATAGGGTGCTTGAGGAGGTGTTTGCACCCCCACAGGTTTTTGTGGAATGCGGGCAGGGAGATTTTTTGCCGGCTTTTAAGCAGTATTACAGGGCTTTAATGACGGCCATGCAAAACCGCGGACTGGAATTTTCAGAAGTAGTGGTGGATAGCCCGGACGCTTTTCAGATAAATGTGACCTATTGCGCCTGGGCGGAAGTATCCAAAAGCCTGGGGAATGCCGCCCACTGTTATTATTCGACTTGTTATGGGGATGAAGTGTTTTTTCCGCGCCTGGCCCGCCAGGTGGGCTTTGAATATTCACGCAGCGGCACACTGGCCCAAGATAAACCGTTTTGCGATCATTGTTTTAAGCGGATTCAGGTTGGACAGGAGATGGCTCAATCCAGACCGTAACGACGGTGAAAGAGGCCGATTTGGCTTTCGTTATCCTCGTTCGGCAAATCTATTAATTGTTCGTCGCCGATTACACAATCTTTGCCCTGCCTTTTGGCAGTATATAAATGTTGATCGGCGCGCTGCAAGGCATTTGTGGTTGTATCACCCTCAAACCAGGTGGTAACCCCCACGCTGACGCTGATGCCCTGCTGAAAACAACCCAGATCATATGCCTTAATTTTTAAACGCAGCCTTTCGAGTGCCAGCCAGGCTTCGTTAATCCCGGTTTGCGGGAAGATGATGACAAATTCATCGCCCCCCATGCGTGCCACAATATCGCTGGTACGCATACACTGGCGCAACAACTGCGCCATGCGGATTAATACCTCGTCGCCACAGGCATGCCCGGCAAGGTCGTTGATCTCTTTAAAAGAGTCAATATCACAAATCGCCAGCGATAAGGGGGTGTGATATCGTTCGCTCCGTTCAAATTCGGATATCAAGCAGGTTTCAAGATATCGGCGGTTGTATAAACCGGTTAATCCGTCTGAAATAGCCAGTCTTTCCAATTCTTTTTCGAGGTTTTTGCGATGGGAAATGTCATGAATGATCACCAGGCGGCCGCTGACCCGGTTTTGAGAGTTGTTAAAGGGCAAAATTTGCAATTCAATCCAGCAGGGTTTGTCCAGCTCACATTCCACTTCAAGACGTGAGTTGTTTTCATTCAGAAAATTTTTGTAGGTGGGTAAAACATCGTCGGCATTTTTCCCAATGACGGATAACTGGTCGATTTTTAAAAAGAAACGAGCCGGGGTATTGATATCAATGATGCGCCCGATATGATCCAAAACCAGAATGCCCTCTTGCAAACTGTCGAGAATTTTTTCGCGCGCCACAGGGATAAGATCAAGCAATTGGTAATGATGAATGTTATAACCAAATAACAGACCCACGAAAGAGAAAAAAACGGGGGTTAAATCTTTGTCATTTAACGGTGAAATATTGAGCACATACAGGATATTACTGGCCCAGGGCAGTGGAATGGCCAATAAAAGGCCGATCACCTGGTGGCGGTAAATGTGGTGAAAGTTGATGGCAGCCTGTAATAAAACCAGTGTAACCACCGTCATCAGGGTGTAGAGATATAAAATGGCAAAATAAAATAAAACGCCGTGTCCGTAATGGATTAAGTTTTCACCCAGAACGGGGTCGGGAATTAAATAACTCCAGTAGAGATGATGCCACTCGTTGGTCGCCACGATGACCCAGAAAAAGATGCTGAGACCAAAAAGTCCGGTTTGCAGATGGCGGGTTAACAGGTAATCGTAACCTGTGTAATATAATGCAAAAAAGAAAAAAAACAGGGGAACACCCAGAATGCCGATATACGAAAGAATAGACCAGAAACGACTTTCGGCCAATGTATCGGCTTGTGCTTCAAACCCGGCTGCCAGCGACCAGATCAGGATGGTAATCAGGGTGTAAATGAAATTTCGAATGCCGGGTTGTTTATGTCTCGGCCATACCCATACCATCACGCCTGCGGCCAGAAAAGCGCTGAAAAAAAAGGCGGCTGACTCAATCTGAAGAAAACTCAATGACCTGCTCCTTTGTAATGATTGTAGCACAGCCGATTTTTTATTCCATTTGTTTAATATAAAAAAATTCCCCCTCAATGAATCACCTCTGGCAAGGCGCTAGATGTCTAAAATTTACAACAACCGGTTTTCGCGAGCCTGTAAAATAATTTCGGCACGGGTCTGCGCATTTAAGCGCACTTTTAAACTGCTGATATGAAAAGTGACCATGCGTGTCGAGATATCCAGCCGGTGAGCGATTTGACGGGTGGTTAAACCTTCGGCCAACCCTTTGAGCACATCAGACTGGCGCTGACTGAGCCGGGGATGCCCACCGGTTGCAGCCAATGTCCATTGCCCTTGCTGCAAAACAGTTAATTTGTTTTGTAAATTCTCTTCACCGGTTAAATGGATGTTTTGTAATAACTCATCCAGAGATAAACGCGAATCGTAAAGCAAAATGCTGGTATCATCTTCTGGTAAAAAAATGAGACGGGTCATTAATGAATTATCCTCCTGTAGGGTTAACCTGTATTAAAAAACATTTAAAAGATCCGGCGAAAGTTTACGGTTTATGTGTTTGCGACGAAAATAGATTTTCATCCTTTCCTGCGAAGCATAAATACATGGATCGTTACTCACCGGACCTATCCATAAAAAATGGAAAACCTTTGACCCCGCCCCAACCCTTCCCCGATAGACCATTAAATTTGCCTGGAATCGTTGCGGGGAGAGGCAAGGATTTTTGCAAAGGAAGGGGCTAAAAGCACCACAGGTGAGTAAATACCGATTTATTACAGAACATAAGTTCTAAATTATTATCTCCGAAAAAATGCCGCTTGTCAAGAGTAAATAATAAAAGATGATGACGGAAAAATGCTTTTTTAACAATAAAAATTTTGATATAATCATTACAACAAAGGGGAAAAGTCAGCCTTCAGGGGAAAGGTGTGTAAAAACTCCAATCATTTTTTAATTTTCTCTGAACCGGAAATTAATAATTTTCTGGTAATATTTTGACATTCGCATGCAAATTTTGTTTTAATGGGAAAAAATGCTTAGCGGATCTGATTGCCGGATAATAAAATGTAAAAAAGTGATTAAACGGCTGATTGATAAAAAACATGGATAAAAACTATTTGCCGTCCGCGCTGCCGGAGACTGAATCGCCTGAAGATGCAGCACGACGTATCGTACGAAATGCATTTGATGCACTGCACCGGGGTGAGAGAACCACCGCATATCTTCTGGCGCAACAGGCGCTTACACTGGCCCCCCGCCTGGAAGCACCCTGGCTGATTCTTGCGGCGCTTGTTCCACCGCAGGAGAGTCTGGGTTATTTGCAACACGTATTAACGCTTAACCCCGACAACCAGCATGCCCGGCGCGGGTTGGAATGGGCGCAGCGACGCCTGGCTGCCGAACCTGCCAAAGTCAACCCGCCGCCTTGCGTTGAACCCCAACCGGAACCGGCGCCTGTGAGACCTCAAATTAAACCCAGGGTAAAACGCTCTTCCGCAAAACGAACATTAAGCGTATTTTTGGGGTTTGTGGTTTTATTGTTAATCGGCGCCATTTTTATTCCGCATGTCAGCGGGCAGATCATTCCGGTGACCGGCGGTTTTGCCGAAGCCAACGTTGATGAAACTTCGGAATTGCCGCTTTATACGGCGCCTGAAGAAACGGCTACGGCCACCGCCACCATGCAAGCCACCCTCACTGCCACGCCGCAGCCCACGGCTTCGCCCGAGGCCAGTTCGCAACCGGTAAATACCAGATCGGTTTCCGAAGAGATGGAACGAGGTATTTATATTGTGCAGGCGGGTGACACCCTCTTGAGCATTGCCTCGGCTTTAAAAGTTAACCCGGCCGACATTTTGATCCGTAATGATCTGCGAGACCAGAGTCAAATTTTTGCCGGACAGGAACTGGTTATTCCGGATGTAAGCAGTTTTATGCCCCTCGATTCTCCTCTGGCCGGTGAAAAACGAATTGTGGTGGACATATCGGATCAGCTTTTATATGCATATCAAGGCAATGCAGAAGTTTTTCATTTTGTCACCTCCACCGGTTCAAACAATAATACGCCGCTTGGCAGTTTTACCATTCTGGATAAAAACGAAAACGCCTACAGCGATATGTGGGATTTCTGGATGCCATATTGGATGGGATTCGTCTGGTTTGACGGCCTGGAGGATGGCATTCATGCCCTGCCGCTTTCAAACAAGGGTGAAGAATTGTGGGGCGATGGCCTGGGAAAAGCCATTTCTCACGGTTGTATTGTTTTATCCCCGGATGATGCGCGTGTTTTGTATCAATGGGCCGAAGTCGGCACCGCCATTGAAATTCGTCAATAATTAAATCCAACCTCAACTATTTTTAATATTGGAATAAAGAAGTTCTATTTTGTATTGATTAAATAGAACATGTGTGCTATATTATTACTATATCTACCCACCGGTAAAGGGTTGGACGCAAGCAAACTCAACATACAGCCCCGGTAGGGTGCAGGGTCAAGCGACCTGCGCGTAACACATGAGTCTATGCGGCTGGAAAAAGTGCAGACCGCACCTACGCAAAAGCCCGTGAGTAAATACAAGTCAATAGTATTTACTCACCAGTGAAAGGGCGGGAAAAATCTGAACGATATAAACGCCCGTTATTTCGACCACAGGGAGAAATCTTTACCCTGAAACCGTCCTTCTCATCTGATTCGCAGATGCCTCCTCGCGTTGCTCTGCGTGCACCCTGTGGGTGTTCGGCATGACATGGATTGTGATAAATGGATTGAATGAAAAGGCACACAAGCTGAACACTTCTTGGATTTCATAATTCGGTGAGTAGATAATTATTACTGTAAATACTTATTATTATGTTTGCCCGGCGGCGAACAGTAATGGATAAAGCCGGAACGCTGCAAATTACCCACCCACGCCGGCATCGATGGATGACTTTATCCCGATTCACAGATGGCCGCCCACTGTGGCGAGTAAATAAAAATATCACAATATTCAACCGACAGGTTTTAAAAACGGAGTAAACGAAACAATGAACCGGATAATGAACGCGATTTTACTGGGTGTGCTTTCGGGCAGCATGGCGATTGCATACCTGGGTCTGGTGATTGCCAACCCGCAGGTTCCCGAACAGGTGAAATCGTTGCAGGCGTCTTTATTAAATGAGATGTTAAAAAATTTAAAGCCGGTGACGGAAAATGAGCAGAATGACATAAATCAGGCCGGCGCTCCGAATGTCGCCGCAGCGCCTGTGTCTGAAGCCGCAGCGGCAGATTGCAGCTTAGGCTCCGCTTATGCCGATTCGGTGCGGCGCTGGTGCGGCCCGATTCAAAATTATGCCACAGAGCATCAGATTGACCCCAACTTAATTGCGGCAGTGATGCAGCAGGAAAGCGGCGGCGACCCCAATGCCTATTCAAGCAGCGGTGCCGTGGGATTGTTGCAGGTTATGCCCAGTGATGGCATCGCCGCCAGTTTTTACTGCGCTGCCGGCCCTTGTTTTGCCTCGCGTCCCACCACGCAGGAGTTATTAAATCCCGAATTTAATATTTCTTATGGCGCGGGCATGCTGGCCGGATTAATCAATCGTTACCAGGATGTGCGTGAAGCATTACGCGCTTATGGCCCGCTGGATGTGGGTTATTCCTACGCCGATACCGTGCTGGCCATTTACGGCGGTTATTAAAAATCGTCCGGGCGGAAGGATGCGCCAGCGCCCTTCCGCCCGGATAATAAAAAGCTCCAAGCGGTTTTACCAGTAATGGTGAACCAGGGCGCGAATGCGTTTTTGATAAATCTCGGCAATTTTTAACATGGTTTCATGCGGCAAGGGTGGAAAAGCCGCAGCCGCGATATTTTCTTCGGCCTGCGCCGGGCGTTTTGCCCCCGGAATGGCACAGGTAACGGCGTCGTTCATTAAAATCCAGCGTAAGGCCATCTGAGCCATGCTCATTCCGGTGGGCACCAGCGGACGCAGCGCCTCAACCACTTGCAGACCGGTGTTGTAGTCTACCCCCGAAAAAGTTTCGCCGCGATCAAACCACTCACCCTGGCGATTGCCGGCGCGGTGATCATCGGCCGAAAAGCTGGAATCGGGCCGCATTTTGCCGCTTAACATACCCGAAGAGAGCGGCAGGCGCGCCAGAATGCCCACTTTTTTCTTTTTAGCCTGTTCAAAAAACAGTTCGGCCGGACGCTGGCGAAAGATGTTATAGATAATTTGTACACTTTGTACATGGGGGTATTCAATCGCTTTAAGCGCTTCTTCCACTTTTTCAACGCTCACCCCGTAATAACGTAATTTTCCTTGCTGAACCAGATCATCAAGAAAACCAAAAACTTCGGGCATATAATAAACCGGTGTGGGCGGGCAGTGTAACTGTAATAAATCCAGCGCTTCCACTTCCAGATTCTTTAAACTGCGCTCCACAAAGGCCGTCAGGTTCTGGCGGCTGTACCCCTCAGGGTCTTGTTTTTCAAGGCGCCGACCGGCTTTGGTGGCGACAAAAAACTCTTTTTTACTTTCGCGGCGCAAGCGCGCCAGAAGTCTTTCGCTGCGCCCATCGCCGTATACATCGGCGGTATCAAAAAAATTAACGCCCAGTTCAAGCGCACGGTGCAAGGCAGCCAGTGAGTCGCTGTCATCCACCTGGCCCCAGGTGCCGCCAATGGCCCAGGCGCCGAAACTGATTTCCGAGACCTTATAACCGGTTCTGCCCAGTTCGCGATAAATCATAATTACCTCCAGTTTTCGATAAACATGAAGGTTATTATAGTCACTGCCGGATTGAATTTCAACAAAAAGGGGTTAAGCCTCGCCGCGTAATTCGGCTCCCAGCCGTTTAAAATAGTCGTCAATATAGGCATGCCGCTCTTCGGCCAACCGGCGGGCCGACGCCGTAAAAAGGCGTTCCTTAACGCGCCGCAGTTTAAAAAGATGTTCGTGATAGGCGCTGTGCGGTTCGCCGGGCTCTTCCTTGCCGCTGGTTAAAAAGGTCTGTGAAGGTTCCACATAAAAGGGGCTGCCGGCCAGAGCGGCATAAGCGATAACACGCGCCACCCCGATCGCGCCAAGCACATCCAGTTTATCGGCGTCAAAAATGATTTTGGCTTCCAACGATTGGGGTTGTTCGTCCAGGCTGCCGCGAAAACGATGCCCGCGGATGCAGTGCTGCACGGCGGCAATCCGTTCGGGCATCCAGCCGGCCTCTTGCAGTACTTTGCCGGCAAAAATGGCCGAGGTGATATGGTGCCCGGCGCGTTCTTCGGAGCCGGGGGCTGCCCCGGCCACATCATGCAGCAGGGCGGCCGTGCGCACAATTTCAAGATCGGCATTTTCAATTTCCGCCAGGTGTTCGGCGGTGCGATAAACCCGCAAAACGTGTTCAAAATCATGCACGCTGTCGGCCTGTTCGTACCAGCGGCGGGCCTGTTCAATGGTAATGGTTAACATGGCTCCCCTTTTTTAATCACGGTTTCAACCAGATTGATGCCAAAACGGTATCCGAGGTGACGGTAATCGTTCACGGAAAGAATTAACAGATCGGCCTGTTTACCGGGTTCGATTGAGCCGATCAGGTGCGCGCGGTTGATGGCCGCGGCGGCATTGATGGTGGCGGCGGCAATGGCCTGGGCCGGGGTCAGTTTTAAATAACGGCAGGCCAGGGCAATTACAAACT
>JAJTBH010000339.1 GCA_021287005.1 Anaerolineae bacterium | reverse complement strand
AAATTGCGATTACATCACAGAAAATTATTACTAATCACGTATGTAATATTGGTAATGGTATTTATTGCTGTAGCTATTCCAAATTTACAAAATGAAATTATTAAAGGTTTAATACAAACAGTCTTTTTTTTACTAAAAAAAATGATTATTCCTTTATAACGGTATTAATGACGGCATAACCATTTTATATTTACGTAAAGTCCACGCCAATTCTCTCGTTACCATGGAATATTACAATAATTAGAGGATATTTTCTTGAGATAGTGTTACAAATTTTAAAATCTAAAACCCATCCACATTTAACTCTGTTATAAATTTGTCATACTCTTTTTTTGAAGTCTGCTGGGCTGTGATACGCACCTGGTTGATTTTATCCTGGTACCGCCTGATTAAATCCACCAGGCTTCCATCCAGTTCGTTATCCCGTACAGCCTCATCCATAATTTGCAAAGCCGCTTCCGTGCTCATCCCTTTACGATAGGGGCGGTCTTCGGTTAATGCCGTAAACACATCCGCCACGGCCACGGTTCTGGATTCAACCGACAGATTTTTAGCTTCTTCGTGGAATGGGTATCCCTTGCCCGACATTTTTTCGTGGTGTTGGCTGGCCCAGTCGCTGATCCCGGCAAACAGGCTGAAACCATCCAGAAACATTTTTGTGTAGTATGTATGCCCGCGGATCACATTAAATTCCTCAGGCGTGAGTTTTCCCGGCTTTTCCAGAATTTCATTGGGTACGGTTAATTTGCCAATATCATGCAGGTACCCTGCCAGAAAAATTTTTCGAATTGCCTCATCGTCGCGTCCGCTCAATTCGGCCAGTTCTCCCGCCACGCTGGCCACCCCGGCTGTGTGTGTGGATGTGAACTCGCTGCGGAAATCGATGATCCTGCGGAAAAGATGGGCCAGCGATAAAATCTCATCGTTTTTAATATGCAGGCAATCCAGTTTGATATATTTTTCAAACAAGACATTCAGCGAAATGCTTTTAATATCCAGCCAGAAAGATTCTTTTTGGGCAAGCTGCTCAAAAGCCATCACAACTTCCGGCAGCAGCCTGCTGTTGGATTGTTTTTTTATCTCGGCCAGGATGACCGGCGCTTGTTCCAGCAAATCGCTGCCTTTTTCGGATAATACGGCTGCGTAATCTGCCACCTGGAGAATAAAGGCTTCAAGCGGAATGTTTTTTCGCTCTTCGGCGCTGATCAGATTCAGGTAAGCATGGTGATAGCGCAAGATTTCGGCAATGTGTTTAAAATAGGGAATCTCGTTAAACAAAAGATAAGCGGCGCGTGCATGGCGATTGATATATTCGTATTCAAATTTTAAATCGGTTAAGGCACGTTGTTCCACAATTGAAAAGGCGCCGATATCGTGGATGGCTGCCGAAAACAAAAGATCGTGGCGTTGTTTCCAGGGCAAATCCATCTGGTTGGCCAGATGATAAACAATAATAGCCGTGCGGCGATGGTGATCCATGAGCGGGGTAATGGCGTGGTCGATTAAGTTGGCCAGACTGAAAACCAGTTCTTTTAAAGAAACTTCTACCAATTCTGACATGCAATACCCTTCCTATTTTGGCAGTAATGATGGCTTCAATAAATTCATTATACTTTACGGGCAGCCGTCTTGTTGTGTTAATTGTGGAAATAATTAAACCGCCTGGGCCGGGGAGAGTTTTGCCCTGGAAGACTACAAACAATTTTCGATCAAGTGCACTGCCTGCATCACACCGTCCGGCTCGCTGCGAATCTGCCGGCCCAACTCTGCGGCGCGCAGGCGCATCCGGTTGTCGCCCAGGGCCTGGCGGATGGCTCCGGCCAGCTTTTTGGGGTTCAGTTTGCCGCGTGTGATAAATTTGGGCCCCACACCCAGCTCATAAACCGTGTTGGCCCAGGCATACTGGTCGATGATGTGCGGAATTACAATACACGGCACGCCCGCGCGCAGCCCGGCGGCGGTGGTGCCAAAACCGCCATGATGAATCACCGCCGACACCTGGTCAAAGAGCCAGTTATGCGGCAGTGAACCGGCGCAGTAGACGTTTGCCGGTGCTCCCAGCCCCGCGAGCAGGTCGGGTTCCCAACCCTGCAAAATGGCGCGTACGTTGCATTCACACAGTGCTTCCAACACAATTTTGGCGCTTTCTCTGGCTTTTTTGCCCGAGGTGCTCATCACACCCAGGCTGACCGCGATGGGTTTTTCGCCCGCCTCAAAAAAGTTAACCAGGTCCGGCGGAGCAGTCCAGCCGGCTGTTTCGCGGGCAAACCAGTACCCCGTCTGGTGCACCTGTCCGGCCCAGGCCGGGTTGGGTGTGGCCACACCCGGGCTGACCGGCAGCAGGATCATCCGTTTGGAAAGCATTGAACTGATATCCTCCACCAGCGGCGCACCCACCCGTTTGCGAAAATTGTTGGTCGGCCCAACAATCAGTTTGCCCAACAGGGTTCCAATGGCGCGTTCGATAGGCTTGGGTTCTTTTGTGCGGTTTAATGGCAGCCGCGCCGGCTGCAGGGTGACGCTTAACCAGGCTTTGCCCAGTTTTTCGGCTTCGGCCACGCCGCTGCCCGCGTCCGAGGTGATGACCAGGTCGGCATCGCGGCAGGCGGCCAGTACATCCGGATAAGCTTCTTCAACCAGTCGCGCGCCCAACTGCATCACACGCACCAGGCCGATCCACATGTTGTCAAAAGATTTTTCCAACAGCCGCGCGCCTTCCAATCCCATATCCACGGGCTGCCCGACTGCAACAAAATTTACCCCGTGCGCGCGGGTCAGCGCCTCCACAGTCGGGTTGGATGCCAGCCGCACGGCATGTCCGGCGGCCATCAGCCCCTGGGCAAGGTTGATATAAGGCTGCACGTCGCCGCGCGATCCGATGGTGGTGATGAGAATTTTCATTGACCTGTCCGCTCCATATAGGAAAATCAAACTAATAAATTATATCTATTAATTGCCTGCCAGGGACAATTACTCACCGTTGGCATGTAAATTAATTAACAATATTCCCGATAACAAAGGTCAAAAAAAGTGCTATGATAAATTTGATAGTGTTAATAACTTCGCTGGCAGGGGGAATTTTATGGTTGTTTTGAAATTTTAAATCAAAAATTCTGGTTTGTTATATTTAAATATTCTTTTTTGGCAGGTTTTTTTATGTCAATATTTTAAGGCAGTTCTTAAACAGGAGGAAGAATGCCGTATTTTATTTGTGACGCCTATGCTCATCGTTTTCCGATAAAAACCTTAATCAACCTGGGTTCCGGCCCTCAAAACCAGATCATCCTGAGCGATGCTCTGGCTGCTCCTGTCCATGCATCCATCTTTGAAAAAAACGGCAGTCTTTTCATTCGTGACGAAAACAGCCCCAACGGAACTTTTGTTAACCAGGTGCGGATTGTTGGCGAAACTCCTTTAAAAGCCGGTGATCAAATTAAACTGGCCGACACCCCCTTTACGATCGAATATGACCCTGAACCTGGTTTGCCGCCTGCGGCCCCTCGCAAAAAAAAGGGCTTTAAAAGCTGTTGTCTGTCGGTGTTGATGGCGTTTGGAATATTGCTCGTTTTGTTGTTGGCGATGGGCGGAATAGGATATTACCTGGTGCAGTCGGGCACCATCAGCCTTGAATCAATGAGCGCACCGCTGCTGACTCTGATTGGTATGGGCCCCTCACAACTGGATATCGAAAACTTAAGCGATAACACCGTTTATGTACAGATCATTTATTTGCCGCATGATGGCAGCGCCCCGATTAATTTTGGCAATGAGTGGGAGATTCCCTCGTTTGGCTCTCAGACGAGAAAAGATTTCAGCAATGCCGATAAATACATTGTCAAGTTTGGTTCCACCAGTCAGGGCGATGATCTGGGAACCTGCCATATCGCACCCCAATCGGGACAGAGATTTCTTTTTATCGTACTCTCCAACATGGTTATCATCAATCGTACGGAATATCCGGATTTTTTGGACAAAGCCCCGGAGAACATGATGGACCTGGTTGTTATTTCTTCTTCTTTATGCCGTTAATTCAGGGAAGATTATTTATGAAAAATAAATCCAAACTACTCCGTTTTGTCATTCGTTTTCTTCCGTTCATTTGCGCCAGCATTTTTCTGGTTTCATGTTCCAAAAGCTGTGATATGGATACGCTGGTGGTCACAAATGAGGCTGAATACCCGGTGCACGTGTCGATTAATATGGGCAGCACAAGTTATACTGCCGTTTTGAATACCGGCGGCGCGGTGCGCAAAGATTATAGCTGGACGGATACGGCTACCATTACAGCCACACGCGCCGATGCCTGGCTCACCGAAGCCCGGGCCAAACGCAGCTATTGGGAGACCGAGTTATCAACCGTTCCGCCCTCGGTGGATGTTGAGACGATCCTTGCCAGC
>JAJTBH010000338.1 GCA_021287005.1 Anaerolineae bacterium | reverse complement strand
CCCATTATGAAATTAATAACAGACTATCGGGTTGATAGGAAAAAGATACTGGATTGTCCCCCCGGGCGAAATCATTTTATCAAAAAATTCACTATTATTTATATTGCGTTTTTCAAAATAAATCAATAGCTTTTAAGAGTAAATAAGTAGTTTGTTTGTCATTCCGATAAACTAATTTTGTTTAAACACAAAACTAACGCTTGACTTTCACTTCTTTATGATGTATTCTCATTTCAGCTTACCGATTATATCGGAGTTATAAACAAACTGGCACGGGGGATAAATAAATCGATTTCTCATGGATAAATGAGAATTCGCCAGGACATAATCAAATTATCTCGAAAATGGAGGTATTTCATTTCCCCCTTCCTCGTTTCTACTGGAATGAGGTTATTTGAATTTGAGGTATTTGATTATGTTCTTACACATCAAAATTTTAATCGTATGGAAATCTTAAATACTTTTTAAAACGTTTGTTTTTATTTAAGCCCGGGCACGATCAGTTCGATTTCTTTCGGAGATTCGAATAATGGAAACCGACAAAACATCCAGTTCACAGCCTGTAGCAGTTGTAATTTTTGCCCACAACGAAGCACCGGTAATTAAAAAAACCGTTCAATTCGTTATCAATGCTTTAAAACCAAATGACGCCTTATTTGTTGTAGCCGATAATTGTACGGATGAAACGGCATCCATCGCCCAGGATGCCGGAGCTTGTGTTCTATCACGGGATAATGTAACGCCATTTGGAAAAGGGGCGGCATTATCCTGGTTGGTAAAATTCCACAGAAATACAATTAATAAATTCTGGCAAATTGTAATTTTGGATGCCGACACGATCGTCCCCCCAAATTTTGTTGATGATATTCGCGCCAAAGTTTCAGACGCGAATAATGTACACCAGTGTTTTGTTTATCCAATTGGTTTTGAAGTTTCACCCATCAGCACATTAATTGCCCTGTCGGAAATCATCGAACAATCTGTTTTTAACAATCTAAAATCCGCCGTCCATTGGCCGGTTCGCCTTCGTGGAACCGGCATGGTCATTCCACCCAGCCTGTTATGTACTTTTTCAAATCACATCCGCACCGACGTTGAAGACATTGTTCTCACCCTGTTATTCAGTGAAAACAATATCAAAATTTCGCAGCTATCAAACATTTTTGTTTATGACCCCAAACCGACCGAAACCTCGGCAGCATCCAGGCAAAGAGCGCGCTGGTTCCGTGGCCAATGGTCTGCTTTTTGGTTATACCGGAACACAATCCTTCACATTTTGTCTCAAGGAATCAAGGGCTGGTCTTTAATCTCCACCATTTTTCTCAAACCACGTTGGTTAATGATTTGCGTTAAGTTTTGTCTGGCTCTTGTTTTCCTTCTGACGAATATCCAGGTGCTGGCAGTTACCTTTGGAATGTTATATTTTTTGGATGTTTTGTTGATAGGTCTGGGGATTTTAATTTCAAAAGAGCGGGTAATCTTCTTAAAAACCCTCGTTTTTATCCCCGCTTTTGTGATTATGTGGCTTTGTGGCATTAGGCTTTCCTTCCAACGTTTACCCTGGCTCAGGGTGCGCGACTCATCCTATATTCCGGGGTATGCACCTTTCACACACCCGGGTTTGCTTGATTCGAAGAAATTAAATTAAGCACCAAAACAATCCTTGTTTTCAAGGACCAAGTAATGACCATCAAAGAAAACAAAAAAAACGCCAGTTACTTTGACAGTACCAACCGTGGACCACTATTCCTTGAGGAATTGATTGGCATTTATAAATATCGCGAACTTGTTATTCAATTTGTCCGGCGTGATGTAATTACACGTTATAAAAGATCAGCCCTCGGATTCGCCTGGACGATGCTTAACCCACTTGGAACAATGTTAATTTTAACTTTTGTATTTTCCAATTTATTTCATGCCGTTCAGGGGTATCCCATCTATATCCTCAGCGGGATAATTGCCTGGACTTTTTTTTCTCAAACCACAACCGCATCATTAACTCAAAATGTTTTGGGGGCTCCGTTACTTCACAAAATTTATCTTCCACGCACCACTTTTACCGTCTCCGCCATCGGAACCGGAATTGTTAATCTGGTTCTTTCCATCGTCCCCTTATTATTGATAATTTTTTTGATGGGATTCCCGTTTCATATTACATTTTTTTTTATTCCGCTATCCATAATCATCCTTGCGGCTTTTGCCCTGGGTGTTGGTCTGCTCTTTTCCACCATTGCATTATTTTTTCCGGACGTTGTTGAAATGTACCAGATTGCACTAACCGCCTGGATGTATATGACCCCGATTTTTTATCCCATTGACATAATTCCCGAACCTCAACGCCAGTGGTTAATAATGTTTAACCCCATGTATTATTTGGTGGAAGTTTTCCGTCAGCCGATATATGACGGGATATTGCCTTCATGGCAAATATTTAACACAGCAGCCATTATTGCCTTCACGACTCTGGTTACCGGTTGGGTGGTATTTTCCTGGAAGGCCAACGAATTTACTTACAGAACATAAAAATGATCATACCAAACACTGTTATCCACATAAACAATATTGCGGTTCGTTACCGGGCGCCCGAAGAACCCATACGATCCTTAAAGAGTTTTATTATTCAATTTTTACAACGCCAGGTAAAAATGAAAGATTTTTGGGCGTTAAATGATATCAGTCTTGACATTCATTCCGGAGAAACATTTGCCCTGATTGGAAGAAACGGGGCCGGGAAAACGACTCTGTTAAAAGTTGTTTCGCGGGTTTTATCTCCCACACATGGAAGAATTGTAATCAACGGGCAGGTGGCGCCTTTGTTGGAGTTTGGTGCCGGTTTCCAACCTGAGTTAACCGGTCGTGAAAATATCTATCTGAATGGCACCTTATTAGGTCATCGCCGGCGGGATATTGATGAGCATTTTGAAGAAATCCTCAGTTTTGCTCAACTGGATGGTTTTATCGATGCGCCCCTTCGTAGATATTCCAGCGGCATGGTAGCCAGGCTCGGTTTTGCAATTGCCACCTCCTGGAAACCGGAAATATTGATTTTGGATGAGGTTCTTGCCGTGGGTGATGAAGGTTTTCGAGCAAAATGTTTTACCAGAATAAATAAATTTAGAGACGAAGGTTCAACCATTTTATTGGTAACGCATGCCATGAGCACCGTCCTCGAACGTTGCAATCGGGCTGCCTGGTTGGATCATGGAAATTTAAAAAGTATCGGTCAGGCCGGTGATGTGGTTAAAGATTATCTGGATTTTATAAAAAAATCCGAAGAAGGATAACAACAACAATGCTAACATTAACTATTTATGTTTATTAACTATAAAAAATAATTTATGCGCAAAAAAATATTGATCGCGGGTTATTTTGGTTTTATGAACACGGGTGACGAAGTCATTCTCTCGGCAATGCTTCAAGATATCCGTGGTTTAAATTTCGATATCGACATAACCGTCGTTTCAGGCAACCCGGATTTTACCCGGCAGAGTCATCATGTTAATTCCATTGCCTGGGCGGATATTCAAGAAATCAATCATTCAATTTTGGATTCCGACCTGGTAATTCTGGGTGGCGGGGGGCTATTCCACGATTATTGGGGATTTGATCAATCAACAATTCTGACCTCCAAACATATCGGCATCCCTTTTTATACCAGCATTGGTTTGCTGGCAACGCTTCATTCCAAACCACTCATGTTATATGCAGTGGGTGTTGGACCATTATTCAGCGATGAAGGTAAAAAATATGTACGCGCTATTGCCGATCAGGCGGCCATCATCAGCGTGCGAGATGAGCAATCAAAATCAGAACTAATTTCAATCGGCATTCCCTCAGAAAGAATCACGGTCACCGCAGACCCCGCTTACCGGTTAAATATCGCCGTTCAAAGTAATAAATACGATCCTGAAAAACCAACCCTGGGGGTAGCTCTGCGCAACTGGGATTACGACGGCAACCCCGATATTTGGGAAAAGCAGATTGCAATGGCCGTAGACCAGTTTCTTGATTCATATCCCGGCGGAAATGCCGTTTTTATCCCGTTTCAAGACCTTAATGAGACCTTATTGGATGATTCCGGGGTGTCTGGCCGGATTCAGGCGATGCTTAAAAACGCCGCCAGAACAGTCGTTATTAACAAAGAGCTTCCTTTTCTTGAAAGAATAAAGGTTTTATCAGCCTGCAACCTGATGGTGGCAATGAGATTACACGCCATTCTTTTTGCAATTAAGTACGGGATTCCGGTGGTGGGATTGATTTATGACCCCAAAATCATAAACCTGATGAGTCAAACCGGTATACAAAATTATGCTCTGGATATAAAAAATTTTGATTATTCGGTCCTCTTTAATAACATGGTCAAAGCTTATCAAGATCATGACCGACTTTCCCCCCTGTT
>JAJTBH010000337.1 GCA_021287005.1 Anaerolineae bacterium | reverse complement strand
AAAAATTTAATCCAAAATTATTCGTGCATCCACGGCGTATAAATCGCTGCCCGTGCCTTTAACCGGGTTAAGATCCATTTCACGAATGGCGGGGAAATGTTGAACCAGCAGGCTGATACGCAGCAGCCAGTCGGCGAGCTGGTCGACATCCATGCCGGGTTGGCCGCGCACGCCTTTGATTAAAGCGAAGGATTTTAACGAACCGATCATGCGTTGGGCTTCTTCGAGGCTTAATGGCGCCAGGGCAAACTGCACATCTTTAAACACTTCCGTGTAAATGCCGCCCAGACCAAAAGCCACCAGATGGCCAAACTGGTCTTCACGCTGCGCACCGATGATTACCTCGTTGCCGCTGATCATCGGTTGCACCAGAACGCCGCTCGCGGCGGGGATTTGCATCAGATTGGACCAGGCGCTTAACGCAGCCTGTATACTGTGGATGTTGAGGCGCACGCCGCCAACGTCGCTTTTATGCAGCGGGCCAACCACTTTCATCACCCAGGGAAAGTTAAATGGGACATTTTTAATTTCATCAACGTTGTTTAAAATCACCTGACCGGGCAAACGCACCCCGGCTGCTTCCAGCACACGGCGGGTATGTTCGGGTGTTAAAACACCGCTCAACCCGGCCAAACAGGCCGACAGGGCGGCAGGGTTAAAGCCGGGCAGGTTTTCCACAGGCCGGCTTAACCGCGGCCGGTTAACCACACGACCCAAAGCACGCGCCAGTGAAACTTCGTCTTCAAAATAATAAAAACCGTCCTGCCGGAAAGCTTCCAGCGCAGCCTGCGACGAAAGCGCCGTGCACAGGGAGGGCAGAATGGGAATGGCGCTGTTTTGCATGGCCATGCCCAGTGTACGGTAAATTTCAGCATTATCGGCCAGACCGGAATCACCCAGAATAAAAACAATATAATCAATGCGCCCGGATTCGTGGCGGTTGATAATCTCCAATACCCTGGCGAGCAGGGTGCTGTTGCGGGCGGGCAGACAATCCACCGGGTTGAGCGAACTGCCGCCCTGCGGCAGCACCTCGGCCAGCAAAGATTGTGTTTCGGGCGAAAGAGGCGGCACCTCCAGCCCCTGCCGGTTGAGTTCGTCGGCCAGCATGACACCCGGCCCGCCGGCATCGGTAATGATGCAGACCCGTTTGCCGTCGGTTTTGGTTTGCAGGCCGTGTAGAATCATGGCCACATCCACCAGTTCAAGCCGTGAAGAAACCCGAATAATGCCGGCTTTATCAAAAAGAGCCTGGACGGCGGTGTCGTTGCTGGCCAGCGCACCGGTGTGACTGGCTGCGGCGCGGCTGCCGGCTTGTGTGGTGCCCGATTTAATGCCGGCCATTAAACAGCCCTTTTGGGCCAGGCTGCGGGCATGTTTTAAAAATAAGGCCGGTTTTTGAATGCTTTCCAGGTATAAAAGTTTTAAGCGTGAAGGGTGCGCTTCGAAATTTTCATCAAAAAGAGCCAACAGGTCGGTAATGCCGCTTTGCGCTGAGTTGCCAACGGTTAAAAATGAGTTGAAGGGCAGGCCGCGCTTAACGGCCTGTTCAACCAGAAAATCAATGCTGGCCCCTGATCCGCTTAAAAAGTCAAAACCATCCGCTTTCATTTCGGGGATGATGCCGGCGAATTTGGCGGCGTGGGCAAAAGACATGAGCCCCGAACAATTGGGGCCAAGCATCAACATGTTAAAAGATGTGCAAAATCGGGCAAGTTCCTGCTCGGTTTGTTTGCCCGCGGCATTTAACTCACCAAACCCGGCGCTGAGGATTACCACCACCGGGGTGCCGCGTTTTGCCAGCGCTTCCACCGCCGCCGGGACGGCCGGGGCAGGCACGGCGATCAGGGCCAGTTCGGGCGCTGCCGGCAGATCGGCCACGCCGGGGTAAGCGCGCACCCCTTGAATGTGGGATTGTTTGGGGTTAACAATCAATAACTCGCCCTGGTAGTGATGCGCCAGAATATTGGCGACAATACGCCCGCCGGGTTTGCTTTTATCTTCGCTGCCGCCGATGACGGCGATGTTAAGCGGATTTAACAGGATATCAAGGCGCGATCTCAAGCCAATACCTCACGGCCGGCCGAAAAGGCGGCATGGTTAACCGCCCAGACAGCCGGGCGGGCGTTGGCTTTGTTTAAGGCTTTTAACCAAAAAGCGGCCGGGATGGTATTGAAGGGCGGCAGACAGCTTAATACACCCATCATCACCACGTTGGCAGAGCGACCGCTGGTATCACCCAATTTAAGCGCAATTCCCAGAGCGTCCACCTCAACGACATGGTAATCTGAAAGGGCTGCCTGAATCTTTTCCTCCAAAGGATAGTCGGCTTCGCTTAAACCGGCCGGGATGATGCGGGTTTTAGCCAGCACAATGGTACCGCCGGGTTTGAGCATATCCAAAAAGCCGGAACGGAAAACTTCGCTTCGTTCCATGGCGATTAAACAATCGGCGCTGCCGGGCAGCAACACAGGGCTGAGCACCTGCCCGCAGCTAAAGGTACTGATGACCGGTCCGCCCATCTGGGCCATGCCGTGCGTTTCGCCTTTGACGATATTCTGCCGGTCATAACCGGCCAGAAATGCCAGTTGTGAGAGCACATGCCCAAAAAAGAGATTACCCTGCCCCCCCACACCGCGGATTGCCAGTGAAAGGCGTTCCGGCAGGCGCAGAGCGGCCGGGTTAACCTCAGCCGTTAATTCGGGCGGGACGCCAAAATCGGGGCGAACATTTTGCGGTAAATCTTTAATATCGACCGCGTGCAGCACCTTTGTGGGGCACATCTGCGTACAGGCGGGTGTGCTGCCGCCGCAGCCCGAACACAGGTTGGTAACATGCGGCACTTTAGATTCATCCGTTTCAAGGCCGGGGCAGATTAAACACATACCGCATTTTTTGCATACCTCCGCGTCCACCATTACACGCTGAGTGCTGGGTTTGACCTTCTGAATACAGGAACCATCCTGAACGACGATGGTGACAAAATGCCCCTGGTCGGCTTCGCTGATAGCCTGATTTAAAGCCTTACGAATATTTTCTTTCTGGTAGGCGCCCACTTCAATGACATCCACGCCGTGGCCGCGCAGGGCGGCGGGCAGGTTAAAACGCATACTTTGACCGGCAAGGTTGGCCGGTGAGGTCGGGGTGGGCTGTCCGCCGGTCATGCCCGTCCAGGAGTTATCCAGGATGATTTTAATTCCGGGTACATTACGATAGACCGTATTACGGGTGGCATCCATGCCGCTGTGACATTCGGTGCTGTCACCCAGCAGACTGATGCAGTGAGCCGCCTGATCGGGGCGTGAGAGCACATAACCGATGCGCTGAGCCTCGCTGGCGCCCATTGCCAGGCCGGTGTCAAGCGCGTTCATGAAATATAAGAGGGCATTACAGCCGATATCCCCAAAGACGGTATTTATTTGCCCTCTTTTGCGCAGCAGGGCAATTTCTTTGGCAATTAAACGATAGGGGCAGCCGGCACAAATGACCGGCGGGCGAGCGGGAGGGGTGATGCTGCTGCCGGCTTTGGGAAGATCGTAACCCAGGCGGGCGGCGATTAATGCCGGAGTCCACTCGGTTATAGTCTCATATACTTCTTTCCCCTTAACCTGCAAACCGGCCTGTAACATGGCTTCCTGCACGAAACGGTAACCGTCTTCAACCACATATACGTCGCCGTTAATGGATTTGCAGAAGTCTTCAATCAATTTCATCGGCAGCGGATTGGTAAAAGCCAGGGATAGGATGTCAAAATCCTGGCCGAGGGTCTGGCGAATTTCACGTACATAAGTGTCGCAAATGCCGTAAGTTATTACGCCCATCTTGCCGCTGCCCTTAACTAGCCGGTTAAGTGGGCTGTTTTCCACCATTTCCAGCAGGGCGGGCATACGCGTGCTTAAAACATCGTCATAATTTTTGCGGGCCATGCCGGGGAAAACGTTAAACAGGTTAAGCCGTTCCGGCATGTTTACCGGTTCGCGCTGCTGATGTGGCATGAGGTGCACCAGGCCTTCGCTGTGGCAGAGGTTGCCGTTGGGCATGATGACCACCTGGGTATGATAACGGCGTGAAACTTCCACGGCAATGGCGGCCGATTCGTGCAATTCCTGGTGGTTGCGCGGTTCGAATACGGGAATAAAACAACTCTTAAACAGGTAACGAGGGTCGATGGTATGTTGGGTGGAACTGGGCACAAAATCGCTGGGAATGTAATAAATTAAGGCGCCGCGTTCCTGGCTGAAGAGGGCCCCGCTGGTGAAAATATCGCCGGCTTGAAACAAACCGGGAATCTTCATGGTGACCACGCAGTCACGCCCGGCCAATGAATGGCCCACACCAACGGCAGCCGCCACGGCTTCGTTAACAGACCAGCCCACCGTAATCATATCCTGTACCTCGGA
>JAJTBH010000336.1 GCA_021287005.1 Anaerolineae bacterium | reverse complement strand
GGTTATCATTTTTATTATTGTTATTTTTCGGCATTTTAATAACACCCCCTCAATTACAACTATATGATAAACTCCGCCTCGGCGTGAATAATATGCACGAATATGTTAATAAACAATATCTGGATGTTGCCCAACGTGTTAAATCGGTTACGCCTGAAAACGAATATATCATTGTAATCCAGGAAAACTGGGAACCTTTTATTACATATGCATCACAAAGAAAAACTTTTATCTTAAACCACATGAATCGTTCCATTTTTTCATGTGAAATGGTTCTTCCTTATGCTTTTACAACTGTAACCGGCCCACGTGAAAATCCCGATACTCAAAAAGTCTTGGCCTGCTATCAACGTTATGAAGAAGTTTCTCCATCCGTATTTAAGGTATTTAAATAACCCTTCATTCCTGATTAATGGCGCTGTAATCGTTATGTAATTTATTTCGACTCAGGTATAATCTGTGCTCAGGAGAAATTGACCTATGCAAAAATCTCGCGTCGCAGTATTACGCACAAAACCCGATCATGTTTTGGAAGATTACGTAAAATTATGCAGTCTCGCCGGCATTAAAGATGCCCTCGATCCGTCTGCAAAAACCATTCTTAAAGATAATATCAGCTGGCATCTGATGTACCCCAGTTCAAACACCACCCCCTGGCAGTTGGAAGGCACAATTCTAGGGTTAAAAGAAAATGGATTCGAGGATCTGGTTGATGTTCATAACAAAACGGTTGTGACCATCGCAGATCTTGGTGATCGATTTAATAAATTTGGCCCCATCCTCGAAAAATATGGCATTCCTAAAAAATATAATTTCAAACCTGAGGATATGAAGTGGATTGAAATTAAACCCAAAGCCAAAATGGCGGTTTTGGATAAGATTTTCCCCGAAGGTATTTTTATCCCGGATTATTTTGTCGGGAAAAACATTGTGCATCTGCCCACAGTAAAAACCCATAGTTACACACAGACGACCGGCGCCATGAAAAATGCTTTTGGTGGTTTATTAAATGTAAATCGCCACTATACCCATACCTGGATTCACGATACTCTGGTTGATTTACTTGCCATTCAAAAAGAAATCCATACCGGTTTATTTGCCACGATGGACGGCACCACCGCCGGCAGCGGGCCCGGTCCACGCACATTAATCCCGCATCAAAAAGACGTTATCCTGGCTTCTTCTGATCAAGTCGCCATTGATGCAGTCGCCGCGGCAATGATGGGGTTTGACCCGATGAAAATTGATTATATCGCCCACGCCACTGAACGCGGTTTGGGAAACGGTAATCCGCGCGATATTGAAATCGTGGGTATGCCCGAAGTCGCTCAAGAACGCTGGGGTTTTAAAGTGGGTGTCAATCTCGGCACGGGTACCGGTTTGATTTTATGGCGTTCTCCATTAAAAATTTTCCAGAACCTGCTTTTCCATACGCCGCTGGTAAACATGTTCATTTTTGCCAGTGAAAATTACCATGATCATTACTGGTATCCGAAAAACGGGAAAAAAGTTGTTGAACAATGGGAAAAGGATAGCCCCTGGGGTCATCTTTTTACACAATATCCCGGATAATATTCCAAAGACAATAAAAACAAGCTTCCTGCAATCGGAAGCTTGTTTTTATTTCTGTTCAAAACTACTGAGGTTTGGGCACCGGTTTCAGAAATTCATCAACCGCCCAACCGAATCGATTTGAATCCCTGGGTGAAACCAGATACCACCAGTTATACCCCCCTGCACTCACCGGACCATCCTTGACTTCAAAAAGCTCGTCTTCAGTCGCAATCAATAATACTTTGTTTTCCGTGCCGGGGCCTGATCTGACACTTAAGCCCTGGTTCTCCGTGCCGGTGATTTGTACAAAGTCACCTTTATTAAGTAGGATGTGAGTTTCACCGGGTGCCTCCGTGCCATTACTGGTTGAGGGCGCCGGCTCGGTGTTGAGGACGGGCAGAGTCGGGGTTGGGGCTACAATAACCGTCACAACGGCACTCGGTACAACATTAATAACCTGCGCTGCCGGTTGAGTTAAAAATATTCCGGCAGCCAATACAGCACATAACACACCCCAGACTGCCAGAGCAATTATTATTGTTCGAGTATTAAATATTTGTTTTATCATAAAACCAGACTCAGGCCGGCAGCAGGAAAAATGCAATGGACAGGATTAAAAATACGGCCAGCAAAGCCGATCCTTCCAACCAGTTTGATTCACCATCCAGTGAAACCAGAACCACAATAAAAACGGCAGACATTAAAGCTGCCAGTTCAAAAGGATTAAATATCAAACTTAATGGGTGTCCCATAGCCAGGCTGATAAACACCAGAAACGGTGCAACAAATAATGCAATCTGCAAGCTGGATGAAACGGCAATTTCGACGCTTAAATCCATCTGGTTGCGTAAGGCCACCTGAACGGCTACAAGGTGTTCGGCAGCATTACCAATGATGGGGATTAAGATAATACCCAGGAAAAATTCCGAAAGGCCCCAGCTCTGCACAACGTGTTCAACGGCCCCTACCAATAATTCACTCAAAACCACGATTCCAATCGTCGCTATGGCCAGGACGATGATTGACTTTCCAATAGACCACTCAGCATGTTTGGTTTCGGTGGGCTGCGATAAGGGGCTGTTTAACACCTTAAGACTGTAAATCACACCCAGAACATATAAGATAATCATCACTCCGGCTACACCCAGGCTTAAAGCTTCAATTTTAAAACTGCCTTCCTCGCCAATCGAATGACTGAAAAACGAAGGAATCACCAGGGCCATCACCGCCAGCGCCAGGAGTATGGATTGATTCATGGCCTGGCGACGGTCAAATTTTTGAGTGCCGTTTTTAAGTCCGCCCACAGCAATCGACAAACCCAACACCAGCAGCAGGTTGCCAATGATGGAGCCCGTAATAGAGGCTTTAACCAGTTCCAATAAACCGGCATTGATCGCCACCAGTGTAATAATTAACTCCGCCATATTTCCCAGGGTGGCATTTAATAAACCGCCAATTTTTGGTCCACTGTATATCGCCAGTTCCTCGGTAGCCTTGCCGATATAATTCGCCAGTGGAATCACACCCACAGCCGAAAAAATGAATATAAACATGGGATCCCAGTGCGCCAATTCAGCGCAAACAGCCAGAATTGCAATGATGAATAACAAATTTAATGGGTTTTGTTTAATAATTTTTAAGACCGACGCCATGTTTTCCTCCTGTGAGTGTCATCATTATAACCCACTCATGCTCATTTTTTGTATGATATAATTGTTCAGGGTTATGGAAAACAAACAGAGCGCAGCTTATATTCTTGGAAATCGCTACCAGATTCAGCAAAATCTTGGCACGGGAGGCATGTCAGTTGTTTACCTCGCCAGGGATTTAATGCTTGAACGTCCCGTGGCGTTAAAACTTTTACGCCAACATTGTCACCGTGCATGATTTTGGCGTGGATCATGGCCGTCTCTACATTGTAATGGAATATGTTCCCGGCCAGGACCTTAAATCAATCATCAAGGATATTAAACGTTTTTCAATTAAAGAAGGTCTTGATTTAATTATTCAAATCTGCATGGGCCTTGGTTACGCGCATCGCGCCGGTTTGGTACATTGTGACGTTAAACCGCATAATATGATTGTCACACCGGAACAACGCCTCAAGATTACAGATTTTGGCATTGCCCGCGCGTTGTCTACCATCAACCCGCATGAACACGCCGACATTGTTTGGGGCTCACCCCAATATTTTTCCCCGGAACAGGCATCCGGAATGGCGCCTTCCCCGGCGTCGGATGTCTATTCGATCGGAATAATTGCTTATGAAATGTTGACCGGTCAACTTCCATTTATTTCAAATGATATTAATGAACTGGTCCGCATGCACCGCGAACAGCAGCCCATTCCGCCGCACCATTTAAATCCGGCGATTCCCGAAGAACTTGGTTTGATCATCCTGAAAGTTCTCTCAAAAGAGCCCTCGGCGCGTTACCGCACCGCCGATCAATTGGGGCGGATTTTTTCTTCATTTGCCGAACAAAATGCCGGAAAAATACAATCACAGCCGGTTGATCCAAACTTATCCAACACGACAGTCATTCTTCCAAAAGCGGACAATTCCAAATCAAACAATCGGGTATCCGTCACGCAACCACACCGAGTCAACAAACCGTCACAGGCACAGCCATCAACGCAGCAGGAATTACCCAATTTTGATTGGGGCACCATCGGCCTGGGTTTATTAACACTGCTGGTTGCCGGTGGGTTAATCCCATTCTGGTTGTATGTCTGGTTTACCGTTTCATCCTACTTTCATTAAAATCTGGAGCTGATATGATCCTCTCAACTTCCGTACTCTCAGCCGATTTTACACGTCTCGGCGAGCAAATTGCGACCATTGAACAGGCCGGCAC
>JAJTBH010000335.1 GCA_021287005.1 Anaerolineae bacterium | reverse complement strand
AAAATTCCTGGGCGCCGGCGGGTGCTGCCTGGTTGGGCATCCGGAATATTATCCCCAATTCGGCTTTAAAAATGTAGCCGAAATGAGACATGAAGGCGTTCCGCCCGAAGTGTTTTTTGCGCTTTCATTTGACGGGTTTTATCCACAGGGGCAGGTCTGTTTTCATGAGGGTTTTAACGCCCGGGGAGCGCAGGTCTGAGGCATTCGTTATCTTGAAGCATTTATAAATCAGGCAGTTGCCAGTCGATGGGCGACTGTCCGCTGGCTTGCAGGACCGTGTTGGTTTGCGAAAAATGCCGGCAGCCGAAAAATCCGCGTGTGGCGGAAAGCGGCGAAGGGTGCGGCGCTTTTAAGATTGTGTGGCGGGTGCTGTCGATCCATTCGGCCTTACGTTGGGCATAACTGCCCCACAACAAAAAAACCACGCGCCGGCTGCTGCCGTTAACGGCGCGCAGTACGGCATCGGTGAAGGTCTCCCAGCCTTTGCCCTGGTGTGAGTTGGCCTGATGTGCGCGCACGGTGAGCACGGCATTGAGCAGCAGCACACCTTGTTCGGCCCAGGGAATCAGGCAGCCGTTATTGGGCACACGAAATTGAACGTCGTCATGCAGTTCCTTGTAAATGTTAACCAACGAAGGGGGTGCGGGCACGCCGGGACGCACCGAAAAAGCCAGACCGTGGGCCTGATTTTCATCGTGGTAAGGGTCCTGCCCGATGATAACTACCCGTACATGCTCAAAGGTTGTATAGTGCAGGGCGTTAAATACATCCACTCCCGGCGGGTAAACCCTGTATTTGTGACGTTCTTCACCGACAAAGCGGTAAAGCTGCTGATAATAGGGTTTATCGGTTTCGCCAACCAGGGCGGGCAGCCAGCTATCGGGAATGGGCATATTTTTCTCCTGACGTATACCGCGCCATGTAAAAACGCGGTTAATGGTTGAATTTTTCGATGTACCAGTTTTATTTTACTTCGATTTTTAACGCCTTTGGAAGATCATTGATTCCTCTCAACGGCGAATCAATAAAAAAATATTTGAGCACCTTAAAAAGAATTTTATTGCCAATGAAATCTTTTTGATATATCATTTCATTATAAATGAAAGGGTTGGAAAATTTCGCCGGTTTATCGAGCCGATCTGATGTATGCCGGTATGGGAAAACCATATGAACTATTTTGAACTCAATAAAGAAGCCTGGGAGGAAGCCTTTGACAGGCGCGCCCCCGCTTGGGGCGCGGATGTTGTGCAAAAAGTGCAGACTGAATCGTACCCTTTTTTTGTAAAAGATATGGCCGCGGTTCTGAAACGCTATGACTTCGACGGCAAAATTGTGGCACAGTTTTGCTGCAATAACGGGCGGGAATTGTTGTCTCTGGTGAAAGGTAGCCATGCGGGGCAGGGATATGGTTTTGATATTGCCGAAAACATGGTGAATTTTGCCAATCGGGCGGCAAAACAACTCAATCTGAACTGCGTTTTTAAGGCCACGAACATTCTGGATGTCGACGCGGAATTTTATGAAACCTTTGACGTCCTGATTATTACCATCGGCGCCTTATGCTGGTTTAAAGAGTTGGACGCCTTTTTTAATAAAGCGGCAGCCTGTTTAAAAAAGGACGGTGTGTTAATCATCAATGAGCAGCATCCCGTAACCAATATGCTGGGACTTCCCGGCGAAGATAACTATCGTGAAGATTATCCGGCCAACCTGGTTAATCCATATTTTTCCAAAGAGTGGATCGAGACGAACGGTATGTATTATATGACTTTACAACAATACCCTTCCAAAACCTTTGTAAATTATTCGCATTCGTTTTCAGAGATCATTAACGGCATGTGCCGGGCGGGTTTATCCGTCAGAGCTCTGCACGAATTTGATTACGATATTTCGGACGGTTTCACAAACCTCGATCATCAAGGACTGCCGCTGTCTTATATTATTGAAGCGCAAAAATCGGGGTGATTTTGACCGCAGAGTTTTAAAAAGCGGAAAATCAAAAAGGATTTAAACATTGAACGAAGACAGGGAAATTAAAACCATCTCGAGTGTGACCGTTTATGAAAATAAATGGATGCGCGTGCGTGAAGATAAAATTGAACGCCAGGACGGCAGCCGGGGTATATACGGGTATGTCGAAAAGAAAGATTTTGTAATCATTGTACCGATTTTTGAAGATAGGATGATTCTGGTGGAACAATATCGCTACCCGGTTGGCGGGCGGCACTGGGAATTTCCACAGGGTTCCTGGGAAGATCGTCCGATCAATACCGATGATATGGCGAGGGCGGAACTGGAAGAGGAAACGGGGTATCTGGCGCGCGACCTGCAAAAAATCGGGCATCTTTTTCTTGCCTATGGGTTAACCGATCAGGGGTATCATATTTATGTCGCCCGCAATTTAAGCCCGACCCAAAAACAGCTTGATCCCGAAGAAGTGGGCTTAATTTCCAAAACTTTTGATGTTAATGAAGTCGAAGAAATGATTCTCTCCGGTAAAATCAAGGATGCCACCACGGTGGCCGTATTTGGTTTGCTGCGTTTAAAACATTTAATTTAACCGGATTACACAAATTGCCAATGTGTTTGTAAACATAATGATGAAGGGGCGATAAAAAAACTGCAAAAGGTTGAAAAAACCGGTATTTGTTTGTGAAAGGGGACTTTATGAAAACTGATTTTCCGCAAGGGTATCTCGCCACTCCGCAGGCCGGCAAGGGGCCGGGGGTACTGGTTTTACATGCCTGGTGGGGATTAAACGACACGTTCAAGGCCTTTTGTGAAAAACTGGCCGGGGCCGGTTATGTGGCTTTTGCCCCCGATTTATATCACGGTAAAGTTACCGCTGACATTCAGGAGGCGGAAACTTTGAGTAAATCGTTGTTTGCCAATCACCAACAGGCCAGGCAAGATATTCTGCTTGCATCGCAATACTTAAAAGAAAACAGCATTGAAAATAATGAAATCGCCGTGGCAGGTTTTTCGATGGGGGCTTATTTTGCCATGTACCTGGCCAATGCCGACCCGGAATGTGTGTGTTCCGCTGTGCTCTTTTACGGCGGTGGGGGCAATGATCACAGCCGCTCACGCGCCTCGTACCTGGGACACTTTGCCGAAAACGACCCGTTTGAGCCGCAGGCGCAGGTGCAGCAGTTGGAGGCTTCCTTAAAAGCGGCCGGAAGGCCGGTTCATTTTTACCAATATGCCGGCACCGGTCACTGGTTTTTTGAATCAGATCGCAGCGATGTTTATCACCGCGCGGCCGCCGATCTGGCCTGGGAGCGTACACTGGTCTTTCTTAAAGAAACCCTGCCGCCGGGGAATGAAATCTGAAGCCGGAAAGTGCGCCGCCGGTTGGTTTCGTTCGTGAGGCAACGGAGATTACCCTTTATCTCAACCGCATGACATGCGGGTTTTTACGTTTCACAGGAAAGGTTAACAGGATGGCAAAAGTTGTTTGTAATATGACAGTGTCTCTGGATGGTTATGTGGCGGGACCGAATGATGGCCCGGAAAACAGCCTGGGAGATGGCGGCAGCCGGTTGTTTGACTGGTATTTCAACGGTGATACGCTTTTGCCCATCATGGATGGTCAGATGAATCTCAAGGTTTCTGCTCAGAGCGCCGAGATTCTGCGTGAAGAGCTCAACGCAGCGGGCGCAGGCATCTGGGGACGCAGGACTTTTGATATATCACGGGCCTGGGGCGGACATCCACCCACCACACCCTGTTTTATCATTACCCACCGGGCGCCGGCTGAATGGCTTATCAAGGATTCGCCGTTTATTTTCGTGAGCGACGGGGTTAAGAATGCGGTAGAGCGGGCAAAAATGGCGGCCGGACATAAAAATGTGGTGATTTCAACCGCCAGCATTTTTCAACAGTGTCTGAAACTGGGTTTGGTAGACGAGGTTCAAATTGACCTCGTGCCGCTGATGTTGGGCGGCGGGGTCAGACTGTTTGATAATTTGGATGCTCAAGCCGTAAAACTGGAATGCGTTAAATGCGTAAAGGCCCCGGGGGTTACCCATCTGCGGTATCGCGTTATTTAAAATAATAATTCGTTTTAGAAGCGGTTTTTTACCGGCGGTGGAGATAACCTTCCAACAAGGGCGGGAGGGCGGGGTAAAATCTTAACCAAAACTCAGGTTAAATAGGTAGAGCAGGTGATACAAACATGCACCAGGCCAAAGATCAGGCAGGGTATTACCACGGTCAGGTTGTTTAACCATAAACCGGCGCATAAAAAATAAAGCGGCGGCATGCCGGCAATGCCGATGATCAAGAGCCAGGGATGCACAACCCCGCGGTAATAAAAGACCCAGGCCAGATAATAACCGAGTAAAAATATCACAGAAAGCACGCAGAAAAGCGGGTTGTTGCTCAGCCCGTTTTTATTAACCACCAGGATTAACAGAACAACAATGGAAATGCCAAAGACTGCCTCAAGCGTATTTAATAAACGCGAGG
>JAJTBH010000334.1 GCA_021287005.1 Anaerolineae bacterium | reverse complement strand
AAATACTGGCCGCCACGCTGATTTCCATTCACAATATAACTACTTTGCTGCGTCTGGTGCAATTATCACGAGAGGCCATCATTGAAGGACGTTTTGCCAATTTTGCGCAAAATTTCCTGGAGAATTACAATAAAGTATAAAATGGTTTTCCTGGTTGGGGAGGCAATATGAATATTTTTCAGGCAATTATTCTGGGGATTGTACAGGGGTTGACCGAATTTATTCCCGTTTCAAGTTCTGCACATCTGGTGTTGGTTCCCTTCTTTTTCGGTTGGGATTTTCCGCAGCAGGAAGCCTTTGTGTTTAATGTGCTGGTTCAGTGGGGAACTTTGTTGGCGGTAATTGTTTATTTCTGGAAGGATATTCTCAGGATCATCCTTGATTTTGTTGCGGGCATTTTGCAGGGAGAACCGATTAAAGAACCCAAGTCTAGAATGGGCTGGTTGTTAATTCTGGCAACCATTCCGGCCGGTTTGATCGGGTTGTTATTAAAAAAACTGGTTGAAATGGCCTTTACCAGCCCGGTTGTGACGGCTATCTTTTTAATGATCACGGCTGTTTTATTGTTAATTGCCGAATATGTCGGCAAACGTACGCGGGCCATGCTGGATATGACCTGGAAGGATGCCCTCTGGATTGGCGGTTTTCAGGCGATGTCTATTTTTCCGGGTATTTCACGTTCCGGTTCAACCATGACGGGTGCATTAATTCGCAATTTTGAACGGTCGGAAGCGGCGCGTTTTTCATTTTTGATGTCCATTCCAATTATGCTGGCAGCCGGTTTGCTTGAAATTAAAGATTTGTTGGAGTTGCCGGCTCTGGCAGTTACCGGTGCACTGCCGTTGATTGTGGCCGGTTTTATCGCCGCAGCGGTTTCGGGCTATTTTTCAATTCACTGGCTGCTTGGCTTTTTAAAAAAACGTTCATTGATCTGGTTTTCGGCTTATTGTTTTTTGATGGGCGCGATCACCTTATTTGTCTGGTTATATGTTTATCGCGGATTTTAGAAAGGCATTTCTGGTCGTTGTTATATTGTTTTTATCAGCCTGTGTTCCCGGTTCGACGCAGGTTAAAACAGCCATGTCAGCTCAGACCCAATGGCCGGTTGATCTGGACCCGGCCCTGGGCTGGATGCGCCCGGCGATGAATGCCTGTGCCCGGCAATTTCCTGATAAAAACTTGATTGTCAACGAAAGAGAAACTGCCGGAGATGCTCCCCTTTATTTATCCTGGGGCGAAACCCCGGACCCCGAAAATGCTTCCATTTTTGAACTGGGCGGCAATGATTTTGCCGTGATTGTAAATCGTGATAATCCCGTTAATGAGATTTCTTATCATACGCTGGCTGCAATCTATTCAGGAAAAATTAACAACTGGCAGGAAATTGACTCAACTTTGTCAAACCAGGTGCCTCTTGAAGTCTGGCAGTATGAATTCGTTTCAAGCCTGTATGAGCGCTTTTCGATTATGAGCGATCTTGCCGGGGCGCGCGGGGGTGTTCAACAATTGGCGCCCGATCCCAAAACCATGCTGGAGGCCGTACAAACAAACCCGGCGGCTATCGGGTGGGTGCCTGCAGGCTGGGTTAAAACGGACGTTAAAAGATTAATTATCACGGATTCTCCGCCAGAAAAGATGTTTTTGCCGATTCTGGCTTATTTAAAAGAAAAACCAGACGATTTTGAAACCGCCTGGCTGCTCTGTCTTCAACAATAACATCGATCAAGGTTAAACGTCGATTAACTTTGCCATGTAAAATTCATCAACGTATTTATTGTTTACTTTCAGGGAATGCCGTTTTATCCCTTCCCGTTCAAAACCCATCTTTTGATATAAGGCGATTGCACGTTCATTGTGGCACATCACCGTCAGTTCCAGGCGGTGAATTCCGTTCGCTTTAGCCCACGTTTCGGCAGCAGCAAACAGGCGGGTGCCGATGCCCTGGCCCTGATAAGCCTGGCGAATACCGCAGACTATATAGGCAGTGTGGCGATTGCGCCGAAAAGTTTCACATTGTAAGGAAAGGTAACCCAACAGCAACCTGTCCTGGCGGGCAGCGATAATTTTTGTTTGCCTGATCTGTTCTTGAATCTGCATCAGGTCTGTGGAACGTTCCCCGATTTCAAGCATCATAAAACTGCTTTCGGCATCCAAAGCCAGTAATAAATCGAGAAAACATTCCGCGTCCTGAGACGTTATCAGGTCAATATCTACCATAATCTTTAAGCCTGGTTAATCAGGCTCAAATAAATGTCTTCATAACTTTTAAACATGTTTTCTATGCTGTGAGCCTGCACTTTTTGCAAACTGGATGCACCCATCATGGGCCATTGATCAACGTTGTCTACCAAAATGCGAATAAATTTGGCAGCATCATGGGCGTTGCCCGGTTCAAACAAATAACCGTTAACACCCGGTTCAACCAGTTCGGGCAGGGCACGCGAGTTAGCCGCCAGAACGGGTTTGCCGCAGCCCATAGCTTCAAGTGTGGCGATGCTGAGCAGTTCGGCTTCACTGGGCATGGCAAAAATATCAATACAATTTAAGACACGCGGCAGTTCTTCGGCAGGTACAAAACCGGTGAAATGGACCCGGTTTTTAATCCCAAGTTCTGCAGCCAGACGTTTCATTTCTTCGTGAGCGGCGCCGCGACCGACGATAACCAGATGAACCTGCTCGCGGTCTGATAGTTTTACCGCTTTCATCAGTACGTCCAGTTTCTTTTCGCCATCCACACGGCCGACAAAGGCCAGAACCGGTTTATCCAGGGGAATGCCATATTTTTCCCGAATGGCGTTGCAGTCTTCTGCATGACGGGTATTAAAGATATTTAAATCAACACCACAGGAAATGGGTTGAGCCGGTGCGCAAAGGCCGACATTTTTCAGGATTTCAACGGCAGTTCTTGATGGAGCCGTTACCATGTCCAGGTTGTTAAAAGTTCCCAACATCCACTTCCATAAAACCCGATCAAACAAGTCCCGGGAAGATTGCATCAATGGGAAATAAGGGGCCCAGTTTTCGGGCAAAAAATGATTGGTTCCAACGACCTTAATCCCTCTTTGATGCGCATAATTGAGAATATATGCACTCATCGGCAAATGATCTTGAACATGCACAATATCCGGTTTAAAGTCTTTAAAAACGGGGGCAGGAATAAAATTTGAAATGGGAGGGTAAAACACGTCTACATGAAAACCGGCGCTCCAGGCATAAACGCCCTGCGTTTCTACACCATTAACGTTATCGATAAAAGGTTTTTTTTTGTGCGATGGAAATAAAGCTCTAACCTGATGTCCCCGTTTTGCCAGTCCCTCGGCCAAATGTCCGGTAAAAATTGACTGGCCGTTGAAACAAGGGGGATAGGTGGAGCCGGTGATTAAAATGCGCATAAGGCTTAATTTTTGTTGACCTTTCCTTCTTGAGGATTCTCTTCTTCTTCGTCTGAAAATAAATTATGATAGGCGGCGTTGGTGCGGATATAACGCCTCAGGACAATCCAAATGATTAATATAACAAAGGCAATTGAGCCAAGCAATAATACATATTGAACGCCGTTTTCAATCTGTTTGATCGATTCGGTGGCATAAAAACCCATAATGACCAGCGAACCGGTCCACAGCGTTTCTGCGGTGGCTAAAAACGGCATCCAGCGTTTGATGGGTACGCGGGCAAAGCCGGCGGCAATTAACGATGGGATGGTAAACGCAGCGGTTAACTTGGCAAGGAACAGAACTTTGGGCGCGTGGTCGTGCATCTCCTGCATGAGATGTTCCATTTTTGAACGGTTCCAACCAAACCAGCGGCTGTGATCCAAAATCCAATCTGCCCGGCCGGCATAACCAATGGTATACCACAATACATCCGCGCAGAGATTGCCGCCTGCCGCGGATAAAAAGACCAGTTCGGGATTCATAAATCCGGCTGAAGCGGCTGCTGCGCCCAACAGGGTGGCGATGGGACCTTCAATCGCAACCAGAACTGCCAAAACGATATAACTTCCATAGCCCACTTGCGGCAAGCTACCACTTTTAATTGCCCCCAGAATGACATGAATGAAATCTAAAGGTGTCATAGGCAAGTAATTATAACTCAACAAATCTAATCTTGAGTGCTCCAAATTAATCAGGTTACTATTATATAACGAATAAAACTGTTTTCAGGTTACACTGGATACCCATAGTGATAAACAAGCCAGTTCTGCTGATAAAAAGATTATCCATCTTTTCCCGGTGTTAACATAATCGCTTTAAATAATTCTTCAAGGCGAATCGGTTTTAACAGACACTGGTAAGCCCCCTGTTTGATGGCCTCGGCCATATCATTTTGACTGGCCTGCCCGGTCATACTGATAACGGAAATATCCGGAGCCAGTTTATGTATAATTCTGAGTGCGTTGATTCCATCCAGTTTTGGCATTCGGATATCCATTAAAACAATATCCGATTGCTGGTCCATTATGTTTAAAATTGCT
>JAJTBH010000333.1 GCA_021287005.1 Anaerolineae bacterium | reverse complement strand
TAAGACCGCCTGACCCGGTTTAATCAAATTATCCAGGCTTCCCACCGACAGTTTAACAGCTTCGGCAACCGCGGCTTCAATTACATCAATATCTTCGTCATAACGTTTATATTTTTTCACCGGGGGTAAAAATTCCGCGTTCCCTTTTAATGACCCCGTTTTTACAACTGCTACTTTTGGATTACTCATTTTTTATTCTCCTTTTAACTTTGGCACAACCATAGAATTTGGATTAAAAAATCCTTCACCAATGCATAAACCGGAGGCCAAACCTTCTGTTAATTAAGCTTTAGCTTTCGGGAAGAAGGGCAGCATGACCCAATCATAAAAATAGGTGGCAGCCAATGCGCCGACGACCGGCACCAGGGTTGTCACCCAAATGTCTCCGCGCGGTCCCGGAAATGCCATTGATCCGAAACCCAACAAATAAGCAAAGATGCGCGGGCCAAGATCACGGGCCGCATTCAGTGATAACATGGAAACCGGCGCTTCAATGATGACCAGTTCAAGCACAATCAGTCCCAGGGCAACCGGGAAAAACCAGCTCACCGGACAATTAATGCTGCGGTTTTCCAACAAGAACAGGATTCCCAGCATTAAAATGAAGGTCGCCAAAAATTCGCCAATGGCGCCCTGCACGAGACTCATTTTGGCATAAGCAGCCGCGTCCATGCCAATGATGCCGGGGTGCGGAGTCAGCGGCACAAAAATTGCCATTGCAATCTGGCTGCCTTGCTGCCCGATGGTAATGCCATTTTTTGCCACAAAGTCATAAAAAACGCCGCTGTACATGGCAAACAAAGTGGCTGTCGCCAAAAAAGCACCCAGGATTTGGGCTACGACATATTGCAACGTATGTTTCCAGGGGAAACGCCCGCGAATTGCCAGGGCAAGGGTTACACTGGGGTTAAAATGTGCGCCCGAGAGCGTGGCGCCTGCATAAACCGCAACCGTGACTGCCAGTCCCCAGCCAATGCCTGCACTGGCAAGATCGCCGATCGTACCCAACATGATGGCTGTAAAAACAACACCACAGCCAAATAAAACGATCAGATAGGTCCCAATCGCCTCGCCGATGTATTTACCAAGCCAATTTTCCTCTTGCATATCCTTTTGCTCCTTTTTTATTTGAATACCCCTTTTATTCGGCGCAGAACAGGTTGTAAAAATATTTCTTTTCCACCTCCCATTAAACAAAAGACTATTTTTCGCCTTCATAATAGCATCCGCAGGGTGTAAGCGAGGTGACAATTAATCGTCCCAAGGTGATAATCAGGTGAAAATTCCCGCAAATCTATAGACAAGCTTTATGGAGTATGCTATCTTGATAGTAAGAAAGGTGTCACCATGGCCGATCCTTTATACCGCCTCAATTCAGCGCGCGCATTTCCATCCGAGATTGAGGATATGGTGCAGCATATTGCTGCCGTTCGACGTGATTTCCTGAGTAACAACAATCAACAAACCCGTTCTGTCCGAACTACCATTCGGGAATCGTGGCAGCGTTGTACCGATTTAATTGAACCGGGGCGCGCCAAGGTGCCGATCGTCATCAGCAGTGACGCAGAACTGTTTGATCTTTACCAGACGAATACTCTTTTACTTCAGGCGGCCACCAATGCCGTTAAGCGGCTGACAGAATTTGTGGCGGAGATAAAAACGCCCTTCGCTGGATGGAGCGCATCGGGTTGGCCCCGGGCGGCGATTGGAGCGAAGCAAACGCCGGGACTAACGGCATCGGAACAGCCCTGGCTACCGGGCGAGCCGTAAGGGTGATCGGGCCAGAACATTTTTGTGACGGCTGGCAGGATATTACCTGTATAACCGTTCCCATTCGAACGCCACAAGATGGAAAAATTGCCGGTTTATTGGATATCAGCGGGGATTACCACATTGTCCGCCCATTTTTTGTCGGGATACTCACCGCTGCGGCATTGGAAATTAAGGAAAATCTTAAAAAACTCTCCACACCTCCGCCGGAAAAACCGCATTACAGGGTATTAATCCCCGGAAAAATAACTGAAAATAACACCTGGTTATCTTCAAAAAAATTATTCGAGCCGGATTCATCAAACTGCCCGGACCTGGAAAAACAGTTAAACTCCCAGGAGCAACGTGTTTTTGCCGCCGAAAGATTGGCTATTGCCATTGGTTCGGTCAGTGCCAGCCTCGATCTCGATACCACCTTGATTCAGGTTGCCGAACAGGCCGCTCACCTGCTTGAGCTCGATCATGCAGCCGTCTGCCTGTTTGACGATCAAAGAAATATCTCTTTCTATCGTGCCTGGTCAAAGACGCCCTCGGTATCTTCCAATCTTTTAAATACGATCAAAATAATAATGGAAGAAGCTGAGGTCTTAAACTTGTTAAATGAAAGCGGCGAACCGCTGACGATTGACGATATCCACCATGCGCAATATTGGCCCGAAAAACTACGCCATCAAAACGATTTTTCTGCGATGGCATTGCTGCCATTAATGGGGGCTCGTAATGCCAATGGTCTCATCCTGATTTCAAGTTGTGCTCCCCGCCAATGGCAGCCCGATGATTTGCGCCTTGAATTAACTTTTGCATTACATGCTACGACCGCCATCGAAAATGCGCGTCTCTTTCAATCGCTGCAACGACATCACGATCAGGTTGAGGCATTAAATGCCGTGAACCAGATGCTGCACACGCTCTATGACCCTGCACAACAGCTAAATTTGATGATAAAAAGAATCGTTGAAATTCTGGGTCTTGATGCCGGGCTTATTTTATTAAATCAGGGAAATAATAACGAAACCGCTCTCAGCGCCCATTATGGTTTTTCGGAAAACGCATTGGTTAACCTGCTTTCACTGGCGCGTGTTAATATTTTCAGTCAAAAATCCCTGCTGATTTGCCAACTCAAAAAAGAAAACAACCAGAATTACCAGGGGCTTCAAGAAGATGGTTTTTGTGATGTTATGACCAGCCCCTTAACGGCCGGATGTGACGCATTGGGATTTCTCCTGGTGGCCTGTAAAGATCATCATGACCTGGCTGCCGAAGACCTGACTCTTTTTACCAGCATCGGGCAGCAATTGGGATTGGCTTTTAAAAACGCCCAATTATTACGCTCCGCCGGTGAAACACAGGCGCTGCGCGAAGCCGACCGGATTAAGAGTCGCTTTTTGATGATGATATCGCATGATCTGCGTTCGCCATTGACGGCCATTCGAACATCCGTGGAAAGCCTTTTGGATAAAAACGGTGACCCGCCCGCCGAAATTCAAGAACATTTATTACGCAACATCGCCGGGCAAGCCAAACGCTTGAGCAGTTTGGTGGATCAACTTTTGGATTTATTGCGGATTGAAGCCGGTGCGTTAACCATAGATCGCGATTGGACCGAATTGATCGCTCTGATTTCAGATACCGTCAACAAATTTGAACGGCTTAACGCACCCTGCAAGATTAAACATAATCTGACCGTCGATTTGCCATTGGTTTACATTGACCCGGATCGTATGGTTCAGGTGTTGTGGAATTTATTGGAAAATGCCTATAAATATTCGCCGGCCACCAGTCAGATCAGCATTGAGGTTGAATATCAACAGCGGGAAATTTTAATCCGGGTTTGTGACCGCGGACCGGGCATACCCACAGAAGAACATGAAAAAATATTCCAGTATTTTTATCGTTTGAATCGTGAGCAGCAAATGCGCACTCCCGGCAGCGGGCTGGGGTTGGCAATCTGCCGGGGAATCATGGAAGCCCACGGCGGACGTATCTGGGTGGAAGAGCGTCACGGTGGAGGCAGTATATTCTGCGTGGAATTACCACCCTCTTTGATTGACTCGGAAAATTTAATCAGCTACGAAAATACCGAATTTGAGCAGTTGCCAAGATAAACATTTATGATGAGTCATATTCAAACATCCATCCTGGTTGTCGATGACGATCCGGGCATTTTAACCGCAATTAAACAGGCGTTGTTAACGCACCGCTACGAGGTTAAAACAGCCACCAACGGCGCTGAAGCCCTGGATTTATATAGAAGTAACCGTCCCGACCTGATATTGTTGGATTTGATGATGCCAAAAGTGGACGGGTTGGAAGTCTGCCGCCAGATTCGTGCCGTGGATGATACCCCCATCATCATTCTCAGCGTAAAAGGGAGCGAGGTTGATATCGTAGCCGCGCTTGACCTGGGCGCAGATGATTACCTGGTTAAACCCTTCCGCCTGGCAGAACTGCTGGCGCGGGTGCGGGCATTGTTACGCCGTATCAACAACCCGCGCGCCAATAAAATAATTTGTGGAGATCTTGAGATCGATACCGAACAACATCAGGTTTCAGTCGCTGAACGCCGTATTAACCTCAGTCCGATTGAATATGCCGTGTTGGAAGAACTGGCAAAACATGCCGGCCGGGTTTTAACCACCCGCATGCTGCTGCAGCATGTTTGGGGCAATCAATATCTGGATGCCGATGATTATGTTAAAGGCGTGGTCAGGCGATTACGGGT
>JAJTBH010000332.1 GCA_021287005.1 Anaerolineae bacterium | reverse complement strand
TCCAATTTATCCATAGAGGCGGAATGCACCGCCACATGCACGATATCGCCTACACGAAACCGGGCAAGATTGTCCGGAATAAAAGCTTCACCATCCCGGGTAACCACGCAAACCTGAATTTCACCGGGAATATTTAGATCTTTAATGGCATGGTCATCCAGCAAAGATGAAATTTCAATGCTGGCCATCGAAACCTCACCCCTGCCGTAGGATTGAACGGTATCCAGATTGGTGTGAGTCAAAAATTCGTTGATGCGTTCGGCGCCCCAGGTTGTCATGGATATGGTCACCAGGCCCAGCCGGCGGTAAATTTCTGCACGGCGAGGATCGTATAAACGGGCAACAACGCGCGGAACATGGTAAATATTCTGGGCAATGCGGGCGGCAATAATATTGGCATTATCCACCGGGCTTGTGGCGGCAAAGGCTTCGGCCTGTTCAATGCCGGCCTGTAATAAAATATCCTTATCAAAACCCACGCCCTGCACTCTGACGCCGCTAAAATTCGCCGATAAACGATTCAGATTGGATGCGTCTGAATCAATTACCGTGACCTGATGCCCCGATTTATCCAGCATCCGGCAAAGTTGTTCACCCACTTTACCACATCCCATCACGATTATTTTCATAAGCTCACCTTTTCCATTCCAACAATCTGTTTTCTTTTCTCCAGATATCTGACGATCATTTTTCGCAAACGTTCCAATACATATAAGGCCGGCGCAAATAACGCCAGGCCGATCCAATAGGGTCCCGGTATGGGAGAATGGTGAAATACTTCAGCCAACGGCGGAATGTAAACCAACAGGACGATCATCAGAATTTCAAAAACAACCCCGGCCAGCAGGAGAGGATTGCTCAACCAGCCCAACTGGTGGGTATAACATTTTTCCGAACGGCAGGCAAAAACATTACCCACCTGCGAGGTAATCACACCGGCATTAAACATGCTGGTGGCAAGCAGATAAATTTGTTCGGGGTTCATCACCGGCAAAGATAATAACACGGCAGTCTCAGGATTAATCTGATTGATTAAATCAATGAAGATATGATTATCATACACCCAAATGAAGGCCAGGTAACAAAAGAGTACTTCAATGCCTCCCAGCCAGGCAAAAGCGCGCCAGGCAAGTTGTTTATCCAGCAAAGGTTTATCGCGCGGGCGCGGCGGGCGCTGCATGATGTCGGGTTCCGGCCGTTCCATGCCCAAGGCAATTGACGGCAAAATATCCGACCCCAGGTCGATTGCCAGGATCTGGGTCACGGTTAATGCCAGCGGCACATGGAAGAGGGCCGTTAAAATAAACGGCATGACTTCGGGTATATTACTGGTGAGAATATAGGTTAAGAATTTGCGCAAATTATCGTAAACCGCCCGACCTTCCTCGATCGCCGTTACAACCGCGTCAAATGTATCCTGTGTCAGAATAATATCCGCTGCTTCTTTGGCCACATCCGTACCGGTAATGCCCATGGCGATGCCTATATCGGCTTTTTTTAAGGCCGGTGTGTCATTCACGCCATCCCCAATCACAGCCACCACTTCGCCTTTTTGTTGAAAGGCATGCACCAGGCGTAATTTATGTTCGGGCGCCATTCTGGCAAAAATGATTTCCTGGTTCAGGAGCTGCACCAATTCATCATCCTTCATCTCATCCAGTTCTACGCCGGTCAGGATGCGCGGAGCTTTTACTTTAATCATGCCAATCCTGCGCGCGATCGATTCAGCCGTAAGGCCGTAATCACCGGTGATCATGGCCACACGTATTCCGGCCGAATGGAAGGCGCTCATGGCGTGCGCCACCTCCGGCCTGGGTGGGTCCATCATACCTGCCAGGCCTAAAAATGTCAGGTCTTTTTCAACCGTTTCAGGCAGATAAGAGCCCTGCCGCGGTGGAAGCAAACGCTGCGCCAAAGCCAAAACTCGCAGTGCGCCACGTGCATACTCATCGTTGGCTGTTAAAATACGATTGCGCATGCTATTATCCAGCGGCACAACCTCGCCATTAATCATGATGCTCGTACATAATTGCAAAACTTCCCGTGGTGCCCCTTTAACCAGGCTTATCTCCTGGCCTCGCCAGGTGTGGATGGTGCTCATACGTTTTCGGCGCGCTTCAAAGGGGATTTCGTGAATGCGTGGAAATTCCGAGGTAATTTGTTTTTCATCCAATCCGGCTTTTAACGCCAACGTTAAAAGAGCCGCTTCGGTCTGGTCCCCCAGGCAGTTCCATTGTACGTGTTCTTCGTCCGGCGCAATCAGCCGGCTGTTGTTGCATAAAAATGCGGCGCGGTAAAATGCTTTGAGTGTATCGGACTCATTCGGGAGATTCCTGTCGTCGGCTTTAATCAGCCCGACCGGTTCATAGCCCACTCCGGAAACATGGAAATGCCGATCATTAACCCACATTCTGCGCACGGTCATCTGATTTTGCGTTAAAGTTCCACTCTTATCCGTACAAATCACGGAAACCGAACCCAGTGTTTCCAGGCTGGCCAATTTTTTAACCAATATTTTTTTCTGTGCCAGGCGCTGCACCGCAATAGCCAGGGTTAACGTCACGGTGGATACCAGGCCTTCAGGCACGACGGCCACAATGATGCCAATAGCCAGCAGCAAGGCATCATTCATGGCAATTCCCAGGTCAAACAAACTGACTGAAAAAACAATAAAACCGGTGACCAGCGCAATCGTGGTGATAACACGCGAGATATGCGCCATTTGATGCTGCAACAAACTGGGTTTTTCTTTAACCGCCTGCGACAAATTGGCAATTCGCCCAAACTGTGTCGACATGCCGGTGGCATACACCACCGCCCGCGCCGTACCGGAGAAAACCGAAGTCCCGGCAAAAATCAGGTTGGGGCGTTCAATTTCCGTCATGCCCGACTGGCTGGACTTATCGGCAATTTTTCGGGCCGGCACGGTTTCACCGGTTAAAACAGCGTTATTAACACGCAGCCCAAACTCTTCCACCACGCGCGCATCAGCCGGAATATTATCGCCCTCTGCCAAAATTAACACATCTCCCGGCACCAACTCGTTGACCGGTAGATGCAGTTCATGCCCTCCGCGAATAACGCGCGCAAAAGCCGGTAATTGATTATTTAAAACATCGACAGCTTTGTTGGCACGATATTCCCGCCAGAAAGACGAAGCGGCATTTAAGAGCAGTATCATCAGGATGATGATGCTCATATGAACATGGCCGCTGATTGCCGCGCCAATGCCGGCAATCCATAACAAGAGCGCCATGGGGTGCGAAACATATGCAATTAGCTTATGCCAGGAGGTCGGATGCGTTTCTGTGACCAGGCGGTTTGCGCCGCACAAATCCAATCGAGCCGAGGCCTCTCCCGCGCTTAATCCCTGGGGAGAGGTCTCGTAAAGCTGATAAGTTTCCAGCGCATCTACGGCATATACCGGTAATGAAGTATTCATCTGACGTGAATGCCAGTGTCCTTGATAAATTATTGTCTGTCTTGCGGAGCCGCAGTTTCATTGGGCTGCCCGCCCAGGTGCGGTTCAACGGTGACCAACGTGAGATAAGGCGCCAGGAACGAATCTGCATTATCCGGATCGGAATGAATGGCATGATCATATTCCCCGGCTTCTACCGGCGGATCATAACGTACCGGGCGGCGCACACCAAACAGCTCAAAAAAGCGTGAGACTCCCGTCAATAAGAAGTAACGATATTCCTGCATTTTTAAGGACTGCCATTCCACAATTGAAGCCATGCTGCCCTGCACGCGCGCTTTCTGGCGCACGATTCGGTGAATCTGGTTGGGATCGCGATAACCCAAAGGTGAAAGAAGCATCAGGTGAGCAGCCAGCGCGAGAATGCTGAATGAAATTAATACCACCCAGCCGCCTTCTTCCCATTTGCCGACAATTTGACCGACAAAAACGACACCCGCCATGACTGCGGCAAAAGTGGCCGCCCGGCTGCCCCAGACGCGGGTCTTACCGCTGTAATGAGCCAGAACATGACGGCGAATAGCCAGTCCCATGACAATAATCGGCATGAATACACCAACACGGTAAAACGGCACGGCAACCGAAGTTTGTCCATGCACCAGGAACATGATGATGACCGCCAGGCCAAAGGTAATGGTCACCGAGCGGGTAAAAGTTCCGCGCGGGTCGCGGTAAACGATGATTTCAGGAATTTCACCGATGGAGACGTCACGCCATTCAGTCGCCTGGGCATCTTGAAAAGCGGTCATGGATGCGCCGGCCAGCAGTAACACAGCCAGCAACTGGTAAACCCAGAAAAGCAGGTTGCCACCCGGAATTGCATTAAAACCGATAAACGCCAGGTTGCCAACCAGGGTGCGGCCCAGAGTGCCATCAAAGACATTAAAACGGATGGCAAAAAAGGTTAACATGTATGTGGTCAGACCGCCATAAAAAAGGAAGGAAGTCTGTACCATGCGGCCAATGCCCGATTTTCCACTGTAAAAATTCCACAGCCAGTTAAAACGCGGTGCATGTTTT
>JAJTBH010000331.1 GCA_021287005.1 Anaerolineae bacterium | reverse complement strand
GGCGGTCTTTGAGCCGGCAACCTGGACTCTGCTAATTAAACGCCCACTGAAAATCTGCCTGATATCAATCTCGCCATTATTGGAACCGCAAATGAGCAAATTTTGATCTGAGAGCAGGTTTAATGAGGTGATTAAAGATTTTTCAGGAATACCAAAATACGAATTTAATTGGTTTTCAGCGTCATAATTCCAAAGGCGAATATAACCATTCACCGACGCGGAGACGAGCAGAGGTAGTGTTTGGTGTAAATGTAGATGAGTGATGGTTTCATTATTAGTATTAAGGGATTTGACAATTTTCCAGTTATTCCAATCCCAAATTTCAATTTGTTCACGCGCGCCGGCGGCAAAAAGCAAACCTCCATTGGGTGACATATCAAGGCGATGAATTTCTCCACGCCCCACTTTGTGTTGGCTCAATTCCGTTCCGTAGGGAAAACGCCAGGCAATGATTTTGCCGTCAAAATCTGCGCTGAATAAAACTCTTCCATCTGGATGTAAAACCAGCGTTTTTGTAATATTGTCATGTCCCTGAATCGTTTTAACCAATTTCCCTTCAGGTAATTTAAATATTCTTATTCCATTATCAATATTCACTACGGTAAGGTATTCACCCGAAAGGTCATACGTCAGGGCGCGGGTGGTAGGCAGAGGCCCTTGTAGCGTCGGTAGCTGGGTGAAATCGGATTCGACATCCCAGAACAGGATGTCGTGTTCTTTGGTGCCGGCTGCCAGGATATTGGACCTGGGATTTAAACACAGCGAAGTAAAACCGGTTTCAGGTGAAAACAACACTTTTTCTTTGCGCAGTTCAAAAATTTGCGAATAACATTCAACAGCCAGGGAAACCAGGCGTGAAAAATCCTCACTGTTTTCTGGTGGAAGCCAATGAATGTTTTGAAACCGGGCAAGAATGTAACAGGCCCAGAGCGGCGGCGCAACCTGGCAAAGTTTCCATAAATCAGGCCATAGTTTATTCTCCACGAGAATATTGACACTTTCAATCCAATCATTGTCATTCATATCCGACAGCCAGCGTTTTTGCGATTGGTGTGAAAGGTTGGATACCCAATCATTAATACCTGACTGGCGACTTAAGTTTAATAGACGTTTTCGGACCGAATCCCCGGCGCTTTCATAAGCTAAAGAAATTAGGGCGTGGTTATAATCAAAATTTTGAAAAGCCTGCCAATCCTCGCTCAAAAATAAAAAGGCTGCCTTTTGAATGGGCTCGTCGGGTGTATAAACATTTTCTTTGCAGATATTTAATACCAGTTGTTCATCATAAAGAATAAAAAGCAGACAAAGTGTATTTTTTGACCGATTATCACCTTTTAAGGCAAATGAATTTAACGATTCGACAGCCAGGTTTTTTTCTTCAATGGAATATTCATAAAAATTATCAATGAACAGGGCGTGAGCTGTTTCATGGTTTGAATAGACGGCAGAAATGATCTGCCGCCAATGCGATAATAAACGGATATTTTCACTGCGCTGCATAAAAAGACTGCGCATAGATGGAAGATGAAAATAAGCCTCCGCTAATAAGGGCAAGACATTCTGAAAATCCGTCAGGTTAACCGGTAAATATAAAAGCGTAAATGCAGCCAGCCGCCAGGGTTGGTCGGGGTTTAAGTTGGTTGTGGAAGCTGAAATAAAAGCAGCGGCAGCGGGCAGGTTTTGATCTACCGCCAGAAAAAATAATTGGTTAATGGCATCGCGGTTTCCCGAATAAGCCAACTCTGACAGGCTTAAAAGGCATTGAGTTTGAATATCAGGGAGGGGGCAGTTAATGACGCTTTCGGATAAAAGGTTAACAGCTTCGGATGACGGATTTGCTTTTAAATGGTAAACAATCCCTTTTAAAATCAAAACCAGTTGATTATCGGAGGGAATGGAAGAAATGTTGGCCGTTAATAAAGCTGATTGAAAATCAGATAAATCTTCCACAGGTCATTTTCCTGAAATTTGAGAATTATTTCCAGATTAATGGATCAAATCCGGAAAGAATTATTGTACCATCCTCATGAATAAAAACTTCGGCATTATCGATATTAAAATCGGCCGGTGTATAACGCGGAGTCAGGAAATGCAAAAATTTATTTGCGGAACCGATCAGGTGGTTATTTAATCTTTGATTAATATCAAAACGGCCGGCAATTAAAACATCCACAAATGACAATAATTTTTGTGCAGCCGGCATTTTTTTGATTTCATCCAGGGCAAAACCACTTAATAAAACCACACTTAAAGAAGTGTGTTCTTTTACCCGCTTCAGTAATTTTTCCAAAACAGGCGCTTGAAAAAGCGGCTCGCCGCCTGAAATAGTTACACCTTCAATGGAATTTGATTGAGAATATATCTGTTGATATAGTTCATCGACATCCATTAAAAAACCTTGAGAATTGGAATGGGTTTGCGGATTAAAACACCCAGGGCAATTTAAAGTGCAGCCTTGAACCCAAACGACAAAACGCTGCCCCGGGCCGTTGACGCGGCTGTCAGCTTCGTAATGGTGCAAACGTAATATGGACGGGTTCATTTCAATTTACGGTGGATACGATTTTCCCGTTCAATTGATTCCGAATCCGGCAATGACAAATCAGAAATTCCCGGTGCCATTATACGCTCCTGCACCAGGTTGCCAAGCGCCTCTTCCATTTCACGCGTAATATCCAGGCAGGCAGTTCCTTTTACGCCGCGAACCTGAATGTTTACCTGTCCATTTTTATCGATAACTACTTCAATTTCCTGTACGTCCATAATATTCCTTCAGGAACTGATGCGCCGGAGCACCAGGTGAATTTTTCCGTTATTGTTTTCTTCTGAGGATAGGGCGAAGCCCTGTTTTTGAAGTTTATCAGTGACCACACGATAAGCATAACGCTGCGTAAGTGCTTTTGTGAAGGCTTCTTGAGTTGTGCCCATTACACCCCACCAATCAGCGATAATTTCAAAAACACCATCAGTTAATTTGAGGCCGATATCATTGCCAAAACGACTGACGACCTTAATATCAATGTCAAAACTCTGGTTTCGTAATCCATCCAACTTCTGCCGGCCTTCTTCGGTACGATAACCAAGGTCAGACAATGCCAATAAAAGCATTTCCTTGTCCACCATCTGGGTTTTAATTTTAGATATATGTGACATTTTTACTCACTATCGTTATTAACGGCGAAAAGGTGAATATCTCTGGTAAAAAATCACGATAGAGTAATCACCGCCTGGCGATCACAAATCGATTGACCGGATTGCAGATCAATCACAGAAATTAATAATTGTTTGTTGGAACCGACATAAAAATTGGCTTCAAACCGGGCTTCGCCCTGAATGGCAGGCGGGCGGGCTTCAATGAATGTGGGGGATTGTTCGTTCATCCAAAAATACTGCCGTTGTTCTTTTTCTCGCGAGGTCAGCGGCTGCATGCGTGCGAAACCATCACTGTCGAAAATCAATTCCATCTGACCGGCGCATTCTTGATTCGTACGGCTGATTTCAAAAATAGCGATTCCAAGTTTTTGCTGCCCCGTATAAGCCCCTTTGATAACAAGCGTCGCTTCGGGCGTCGTGGATGGGTAAGAAATGCCTTTTTGGATGATGGTTTTATAATCATAATCCCCGCTGGTCGGATCGCTGTATCGAATGGCATATTCATGCTGGATAAAATCATAAAAATCGGCTCCGCCAGCCAGTCGGGCTGCCCCACGTGCGATAGCATCCATTGGACGGTGCGCATGGACCCGTTCGGCGCCAAATGATTGGCGTAAAAGCTGTTGAACGGATGGAATTAATGAACTGCCGCCGATCATTAATACCGATTGAATTTGATCTTCATCATAACCGCGTTCGCGAGCGTTATTTAAAGCGGCACGAATGGTCTGGTTGATAGCCAAAAAAAGATGTTTATTCTCCAGAAGTGATTCAAATTCCGTTCTGGTTACAATTCCGATAATGGGATTGTTATCATTGATCATCAAATTGAAGGGCGCTTCAAGTTGTGTGGTCAGCATTTCTTTGATTTTTTCACACTCTATTAATAGTTTGTTGCTGTAACCTCGAATCGATTCATCCTGTGGGGATAATCCGTGTTTTAATAATAAATATTCATAAAGCCAAAAGTCGATGCTGCTGCCGCCAATATCTCTGCCGGCCTTTCCCAAAACACGGCAACGGCTGGAACTTTGCGATGCAATTTCATTCTCTTCAATCAAAACCAACGAGGCGTGCAAGGTTCCGCCGCCAAAATCAAAAATCAGGTAGACACTGCCGGGGCGAATATGTTCGCCGTATCCCAAAGCGGCCGCTGAGGGTTCATCAATCAAGCGGTAAGTTGGATAACCTGCGTTTTTAATAACATTTGATAACCATGCGTCATAATGTTCAAAAGCTTCAACGGGCACGCTTAAACCGATCGAGGCCCCGGATAAAGAAGCTTCATGAGCGGTAAACGACACAAGACTGGTAAGGTAATATGCCGCGGCCTGAGACGGAGTGATTTCAA
>JAJTBH010000330.1 GCA_021287005.1 Anaerolineae bacterium | reverse complement strand
GTTGAACTCAGCGAACTGGCGGTGTTGTTAAGTTTTTCGTTTAAAAATCCGTTTTAATCAATGGTCTATTGGAATAAACCCAAAAAGATACTGCGAGTTGTGTAAACATGCATCACAATCATAATTAAAGCCGCCAGGGTGGCTATCCATAAAGCCGCTTTTTTAACGTTGGGTGAAAGTTTAATCCACTCTTTTCCCGGCAAACTGGATAAATCGGTCAGGTTGAGAGCGGCTCCGTAAAGCGGGAGCATGGCGGGCATCCAATAATGTTGTGATTTAACAGCAGAGAAACTGATTAAATAAATGGCGTTTACGGCAAACCATGCCAACATCAACTGGTTTGAAAGACGGTTTTTGCCCCAGACACACCCAATAAGTGCCGAAACCAGCAAAAAGACCAGGTAGATGGCCGGACCAAATCCACTTTCCAGATATGGAATCCAGGGCGTGAGGCCCAGGCTGTAGACATTTTCAGGGTCGGCGTTACCGTAACCATATTGAATTTCGTTACTTTTTTCCGTTTGAACTTGAATTAACCGCTGGCGAGCGGAGGGCACCCCCAGGAAGGGGCTGCTGATGATAATACTCAGACTCATGCTTAATACAAATAAAGCGGCAGCCATAATCAACTTTCGCCAGGCGACTTTACCATCCAGGCGACAGGCCAATAAATAAAGCGGAATGGATAAAACAAAAAAGAAACCATACAACTTAATCGATGTTGCCAGCCCACAGGCTATGGCGGCTACGTAAAAATTCCAACCCAAGCGGTAGCGATCTCGCGAAAGGAAAAACAAGGTGAAAACGACGGCCATTACCACCAAACCATCGGGGTGCCAGAAGCGGATGTGATAAAAAGCGGCGTTGGGGATTAAAAATATCAGGAAATATAGAATCAAAGAACGCCAGAATGATTTAAACTTTGTATTCATCCAGACCAATAAAAGAGTCGTAATGAAAACGGGCAGCGAACTGATAAACTGGCGCATTAAAAATACGTTGATCCAGGTCTGGTCGCCAAAATTCTGGCCAAATAATAACCGAACGGGCAGCACAACCAGGGCAGAAAGCAGATAAAATGGATACCCGTAATGGTAATCTTCATAAACAATCAGGTTATAAATCCATTCTTCCGGCGGTCCGCTCAGTTTTAAGATCCATTCCACATAAGGATAGGTAATTTTTTCATCACCGCCGGTCATATATAACTGGTGGCGGTCTTGAATGCCGCGTAAATTTTGTGGAATAAAACTTAAAAACAATACCAGGCTGATTGCGATTAACACCCAGAACACTTTTTTCTGCGTGTCATTTAATGATTGCCATCCCCGGAGAATATTAAGCGGTACACGATAAAAAAGGAAGGAAAAAATGATTCCTTCAGTTATAACCAGCGCCAGCCAGAGCATATGGGGCGGGAGGGCGAGAAAGCTGAGTAAATAAACTTCGCTACAGGCCAGTAAAGCTGTAAATAAGAAAAAACGGATTTTCCAAATCGTCCGGCCGCGTTTCAGATGTTTATCCAGCGCTTCCTTGATTCTGGAATATTTATCTGGAAATTTTTGAATTAACAAAATTAGAATGAAAATTGCCAGTACGAAAATTAAAAACCCGCCACCGACCAGCAGGCGGCTGAGTGAAAACCCCCACAATACTGCACTTTCTGATTCGGATGGAATTTGAAAGTACAAAAAAAGCGCAGCCAGACCCTGAACGACTGCCAGAATTAATAAAATTATCCAACGATCCGGTTTTCTCATAAGGTGGGTTATATTATAACATTCTCATTTGGTACATCTTTAAGCATTATCATCTGTTTCGGTCTTATTCACAGTTGGTGGAAATCGATAGGCTTTGGCCAATCCGCCCGTAGAAGTTTCGCGGTAAAGTGACGGAAGGTCGCGCCCGGTTTGTTTCATCACTTCCATCACCTCATCGAAAGAAATTCGATGACTGCCATCCGAGAAGGTGGCAAAATGCGCACAGGTCATGGCCTGGGCGGCGGCAAATGCATTCCGTTCAATACATGGAATCTGCACCAGCCCATTGACCGGATCGCAAGTTAATCCCAGGTGATGTTCCAGGCCCATCTCAGCGGCATATTCAATCTGACGTACGGTGCCGCCCAGCAGTTGGGTGGCTGCTGCGGCAGCCATGGCGCAGGCGGCGCCAATTTCACCCTGGCAGCCCACTTCAGCGCCGGAAATTGAGGCATTATATTTGATGATATTGCCAATTAACCCGGCAGTGGCCAGTGCGTGTAAGACGTTTTCTTTATGGCAGGCCAGATGATCGCACATGTGGCGCAGCACGGCCGGTAAAACACCGGCTGACCCGCAGGTTGGTGCAGTCACAATTAAACCACCGGTGGCATTTTCTTCCGCAACGGCCAGCGCATAAGCGCTCAAGTATCCGCTTTGTAAAAAATTGGACCCTGTGATTGACATTTTGCGATAATAGGTTAATGCCTTGCGCGCCAGGCCCAGACCGCCCGGTAATACCCCCTCGGCAACCAATCCCCGTTCAATGCTGGCGTTCATGGTTTCCCAGATTTTATCCAGGTATTGCCATATGGCTGGACCTTCATTTTCTTCCACATATTCCCAAAAACTCAATCCATTTTGAGTACAATATTTTAAAATTTCACGTGAAGAATTAATGGGGTAGGGTTCAACCACTTTAATATTTTCGTTATTATCCTTTAGAGCACCCCCGCCGATGCTGTAAACCTGCCAGGAACCCACGGTTTGATTATTTTGATCAATGGCCTCAAATTGAAGACCATTAGGATGAAGCGGCAGTTCAATATCCGGTTTCCAGATGATTTCGACTTTTAATGGATGAAATGCATTACGCAGGGCAGTATCGGTTAAATGACCTTTACCCGTAGCGGCCAGGCTGCCAAAAAGGGTTACACGATAAACGCTAACATCGGGATAACGCAGTTTAAACGTTTCAGCAGCGCGGACAGGGCCCATTGTATGACTGCTGGAGGGTCCGTGTCCAATCCGAAATAACTCTAATAGAGACTCCATAAATAATTAATTACCTTTCTCTCTTTCATCAATTGATAAACAGCGGATGAGAACCTGGCGGTGGTGGGGAATACTGCGGTGCTCAAACAGGTAAATACCTTGCCACATTCCCAGACTTAATTTTCCATTATCAATCGGGATGGTCTGGCTGGTGGGGGTTAACATAGCGCGGAGATGGGATGATGAATCATCCGGCCCTTCAGCCGTGTGAGTAAACCAGGATTGGTTTTCTGGAATCAATTTTTCCATAAAAACTTCCATATCGGCTTTTGCAGTGGGATCAAATTGTTCGCTGATAATCAAAGATGCTGAAGTGTGCTGAACGTAAAGATAACAGATTCCATCCTGAATCTGCCAGCGGCGCAGACATGCTTCAACCGCATGACTGATATCATAAAGACCTTTTCCGTTTGTGTTAATTAAAATACTATCCCGATACCAACGTGCCATTACCCTCTCCAGGCTGAAAAAATTTGATCATTATAATGTCGCCTAATGATTATGATTCGAAATGCCTGATTCAGGTTTCCATTATAACGCACGCAGATGATTGTTCCTAAAAAATCAAACCAACTTAACTTTCACGTGTGGAATACAGGTGATATCAATGGCGTGTGAGGAAGTTTTAATAATATGGGTGAAAAAAAGCTGCCGGAACCGGTTTGTTAAATAGAACCGATTGATTAAATATTTTTTTTCTGACCGTCTTTATTTAAATAACATTCCGCACATAAACCGTAAAGTTGCAGCCAGTGTTCTTGAATGTTAAATTCATATTTTTCTGAAACCCGCTTAAAAAGGTCCCCCAGATCGTCCCCTTCAAAGAATACCGTTTTGCCACAGGATTGACATAATAATAAATGCTCGTGACCATTGGCGGACCGAATAAACATATGGCATCCCTCGCTTTGATGGACGCGTTGAATTAAACCGGATTCTTCTAACTTTTCAAGGGCGCGGTAAACAGTTACCAAACCCATGCCGGGGGTACTTTTTCGACCCAAATCGTATAAATCAACCGGGCTTAATGCTCTGGTTGACCCCGCCAGAATCTCTACTATTGCCTTAAGCGGTGCAGTCAGGCGATAACCCTGATTTTGTAAGGTATTTAACCATGTTTCGGAAAGCTGAGAAGGTTGCATAAAATTAGCGGCTATTGAAAATCATTTTCAACAGATCATACTCTTTTAACTTGTTCAGGTCAAGTGAATGTATTTTATTTTCTTGACAAAATTTTTGTTTAAAATTATTATATATCACTAGTGTCATATATGATTGATAATATATGAAAGGGAACCGTATGTCTCTTGAATATGCTATTTTGGGTTTTTTACAGTATCAACCTCTGTCCGGATATGACTTAAAAAAGATTTTTGATCAAACAGTCTCGCATTTTTGGCCGGCCACTCAAAGCCAGATTTATCGAACATTGGATCGATTGCTCGATAACAAATGGGTTATACAGGAGGTCATCGAAC